>NZ_JCAIUL010000008.1:0-259635 GCF_059445505.1 Paenibacillus sp. Y301
ACCGTAAACGTATCCACAGTAAACTTGGTTATTTATCGCCGGTTCGCTTTGCTGCGCTCTTTCAAAAGAAGAAGAATGCATAATAAATTTCTTAACGGAGTGTCTACTTTCTTGACGGTGGTCCAATTTCCCCTTAATTCTATCCATTAGCCACAAATCACCTAGTAAAGTCTACCTTTAGATGGAGAAATTCCTTCTAAATTATCCTCCCGAGCGTGCACTAGTCACATTAGCAGGAAAATATCCTGTTATCGTCATCTATAGCTATCAATCTCACCTTACATTGCGGCAAGCTCACCTTCCGTATCATCAAGTACTAATTTCGAGGTCGTACCTATATTAATATTTGCAACGGATCACTCGTTGACCGCTCAATGGTCTAGTTGCTACAAATGCAGGTACCTAACTTAACCAAAGTATTTTGGATTAGGTCCATATTTATTATCATCTACACTATCTTGACACAAAAACACAAGTACAATAATACCTCCAACTAGAGGGATCATACTCAAAAAGTACCACCATCCACTTCTTCCCGTATCATGCAGCCTACGAAATACAACAGCTAGCGTTGGTAATATTGTGGCTACGTAATATATTAGTGTTAATACTCCGTCTTGACCTGTAATGATATCCACGATTAGAAGCATCATGGTGACTATGAAAGTAAAAAGGCAGTATAGCCAGTATTCCTTTCGCCGCGCTCTCCCCTGAAAACCCACATAATTCTTTAATACCTTTAAATACCAACTCATGCTGCTGCCCCTTAACTAACTTCACTTACGATAAATATATTTATTGCCTTAGTCTATATCGGCAAGATCGATTCATAATATTTGGTTAAAATCAATATTATTGAATATTAAGAATAATAATGAATGCATTCGAAATGGATTCCAGCCAAATTAAACCTGTAAATAAAACAAATCTGGATACTATTGCATCCAGATTTGCTGTGGTCTATGAAATCTAATAGACTCGTAAATTTTCACTTCATTCACTTAATGTACGTATGACTGACTAGAACATCTGATATAACCTCTGTTGGAATGACGAATTCTGGACCACCCATATACCCTGGAGCAACATCATATTTGTTAAAAGAAATAACTAATTTCCCTTGATCATTGATATAGAAATCTTGATCATTAGCAATACTATCGAACTCATCGATCGGAACATCTGGTTCCTCTTCCGTTGCAATCCAGTAGATCTGATTCTCATCTGTCTTCATTTCTGCCCTCATCTGTTCTTTAATATTCTCGCTTATGATGCTAATGTATCGATCATCTTTAAATAACATTGGCAGACTCAATAAGATCTGATTCTTCTTGTCTATCGTATCGTGCTTCACCGTGGTTGACGAAGATGCTACGGTATTTACGACATATCGGGCAATAGCAAGTATCTCATCGTTATCTGTTTTAACTTCGTATCCTGTATCGATCCCTAAATGACCCTCTCCTGATTTCTTCATAGCTCCCATTTCTTTCTCAAATTCATCATATAGCTGTTTATTCTCTTCAAGATATTTCTCATTCAGAGCTGATTCTAACTCTTTATTATCTAGGTTAGTAATCATAGGAACCTTCATATCTGCATTATAAGTTTGTTCATCTATTTTATATTCTCTAAATGTCAGAACCTTAACAATACTGTCCACGCCAGGAATGGAAGAAAAGGCATTAGCAATGTTAGCATTAGCATTAATCCCAATTATGAAAAATATAGCTGCCGCACTAACACCAGATATCCACTTGTAACGAATCCTTTTGTTCTTTCGTTTATTTAACGCATTGCCTACGATGATATCCAATTCATCAGGAATAGGCACTTGTTTATAATCCTCTATTAATTTGTTTATGTTGTTATCCATCTTAATTGATCTCCTTTAATGATTCATCCTGCATGGTGACTCGTAGCATCTTTAGTGCTTGATATAGCCTTGTTTTCACCGTATTTACATTCTCATTTAAAATCTCAGCCACTTCCTCGATCTTCATATCTTCGAAATATCGAAGTACGATGACACTCCGATACTTTAGCGGTAGCTCTTCAAGCGTTCTCTCTAAGTCCATATCTGGATACACGTCTTCCACACCAGTGCTGTAAAACTCGAGATCTTCATCATCGACTACTTGGACTCGTTTATGTTTTCTCAGAAAATCCAACGAGGTATTCACGACAATTCTGAATAACCAACTCTTGACGGCCTCAGGATCCTTAAGTAAGTCTAGGGATGTGAGGGCTTTATAAATCGATTCCTGAACGATATCTAACGCGTCTTCTTTATTCTTCACATAGCTGTAAGCCAAACGGTATATGTTCTCTTTGTTATCAGTTATACAACGCGTAAGTAACTTCTCTATATTCCTCTTGATCATGATCGTAAACCCTTCTCTTATATAGTGCATAATCTTATAATCAATCATTTTATGACCTCATGGCTTCTCTTCTTGGATGGCGTTAGCTACAAGCGATGCATAGAACTTAGCACCCTCCCGTCTGAGATGGACACCATCGTCATAGAAATAAGCATTCTTCCCTTCGGTTGCTGCATGCCAGTCTATAACGGTTGTATTGGGGAACTCTGCAGCTACTTTCTTAAGTAACGAGTTGACCGTACCTTCCCATTTCCTCGGAACACGAGTATTCACGAGTACGATTTGCTGACTATCTTCTAATGAGACAAGTAATTGTCGTAATTGTTTGGAGTTGAAAGACCCGTTCGTTCCTAGATTAATAATCACTCGACTGCCCAGTTTACCATTTCCTCTAAGTTTATCTACAACTTCCTGTGCTTGTGACATCTGTCTACCGACTTTACCATCGACTACAATGCCTGGTAGTAAATCTTGTAGATAAGGCGCAGCGTCAAGGATGACAGAGTCGCCAATGGCTGTAACGCCCTTACCTTCATTGTTCATATTCACCTGAGTTTCTGGTTTCTTCGATGGATCCATTGTTTCTGTTTGTGGTACCTCAGGTATAGGGCTGATCACGAGTTGTGTCTCCTCCAAGGCATTCGTATCATTAATCGTAATATGTTCCGCCCTCGCATCCACTGATGCCTTCTCGTCAAAGACATTGATGGTTATGAACAATACAGTTAATATACCCGCAATGATCATAAAGACAGGTCGAATACGTACATGTACGCGAGCGGTATACTCCTTCCACATCCTTCTTAACAAACCATGGCGAATCGGTTCTTCGATGTACTTCCAAGATAGTGCTGCTAACAAGATACTAGCTCCCAGCTGAAGAAGTACACGGACACCGTCGAACCCACCCGTATCCACGGTAGGATTCGTTAGAATGATGACTGGATAATGCCATATGTAAATGCTATAGGAACGTACACCGATCCAACGCAAAGGCTTGCATCCCATGAACTTAGCTAAACGGCTAGCTGGATGTGCCAGTACAGCGATGACCAAGGCCGAAAGGATCGACAGAAGAAGTAAACCGCCATAATAAAGAAATTCTCCATACTCATTCGTTCGCCAGATCATTAGGATGATGATAATTAGTCCGATTACACCACTCAAATCAAGGATGTTACGAGATCTTCGTGTAATATCACGAGTCATGCTCTGACTAGGGCATGCGATAGCCAGGGCGGCTCCAATCAGTAGTGCAAAGGCTCTAGTGTCCGTACCATAATAGACTCGGCTTGGGTCAATACCCGGTTGGTAGATCAGCGACATAGCAAGAGCAGAGATGAATGCTCCTGCAAGAGTCATCACAATAAGTTTACCTCTCTGTGGTGCCATTCGTAACCCTGCAATAATAACCAACGGCCATATCATGTAGAACTGTTCTTCGATGGCGAGTGACCACAAGTGTCCTATTGGAGAAGCAGGTCCAAAGCTCTCAAAATAGGATACGTTGTGAAAAATAAGCCACCAGTTGTTGAAGTACAACATCACAGATAGAAAGTCACCTTGTAATGCTGCCAATCGGGATCGATCGAACATCATAAGCCACAGGGCAGTAAACGCAAGCATGGCGAACATCGCTGGCAATAACCGACGCGCTCGTCTTATCCAGAAATCTTTAAGGTTAATTCTTCTGTCAATTTGCCATCTTGAGACGATTTGATCCGTAATGAGATATCCCGATAGAACGAAGAATATCCCGACACCCAACAGTCCTCCAGGTGCCCAACTCAAGCCTAGATGATACGCGATAACGGCGAGGACAGATAGCGCTCGAAGCCCATCAAGCCCGGGCATATAACGTCTGTTAGAAGAATTAATTCGGTTCCGATATGTATTCTTGATTTCATTCATGGTAGTTCATTCCTTCGTCATGATGTGTCTTACATAGGCAAGACGTGCAATTGTTTTATAAAGTTCTGAATGACTTGTGGTAATATTAGGAATCCCTACGCATCGTTTCGAAATCGTGATATACATTTGATCTATGAGTACATATCGGCATTCTAGAACATGGAATTATTCTGGAATAGAAACAAAAAAAGAGAATAAATGGTCGTATATCGAACATTTATCCTCTACATTATTATTTATTAGTTTGATGATTACATTGTAATCTCACTTAACCGTTCTTAACTTCTGCATGTAGAATATCAGTAATAAAATGAACAGGTACGTATAACGAATTATTTTTTATTGTAGGGACTGTGCCCAAAGAGACTGGCGCCATTGTGGCAAAGAAATATGAATCTTTACCCACGGTAACATTGGTCCATTGTGCACCTTTTTTCAATTCCGCAGAGCGTGTCGCTTGATTCCACTGTATGTCATAACCCAAACCTTTGGCTACATCTCGTAGTGACACCATAGAAATCCCATTAGCATTCTTGAACGTAGCTATCGTATTTAAATTAAGCTGTGGGCTTACTTCTGGCGATGGTACTACAGGCTTCGGATTTGTATTCAGATTATCCGCAATACTGAAGTGGAATTCTGGATTTCCAGATGATCCTGGTGCGATGCTATATTTGGGAAATACAACGACAACCTCACCATTCTCAATATAGAATCCCTGGTCTTCGCTGATCCCTTTAAAATACTCTTCGAAATAGTTCTCTGGAGTCGCTTTGATCTTCGCAAGTACACCTGCATTCACTTTTTCCTTGAAGTCATTCCCCAACACATCCGACAAGGTTATCCGCTGAGCTTGTTCCTTATTGAATACATTATATGTATCTACTCGCGGCATACCCGTTCCACCTGTTTCTCCTTGCGTTGTAACCACAAGTGATATCATACCTGCAGGATTACCTGATCCATTTTCTTTTAAATTATACACGACCGATAGCCCATAGGGATGATACTCCAAACCTTCCTTTTTAAACGCTGCTGCCGCTTCATCTGCATCCTTTTCCCACAATACTAGGTCTTCCTGTGCATGAGATAGAATGCTATTGTTCATCTGATCCTGATATTTCGTATCCAACATTCCCTCGATCTGTGGCACTTTAATATTAGTATCTAGATTCTTAGTTTTTGCTGTAAGAACAACTTCTTTCACTTGAATTCCCGTTTTCTTAATCGTAGCAGAAATAGGTACGGCCGTTATTGGAGCACTTATATTAGTCTTAAGCGTCTGGTCAACTGCATCAGCGGATACGATTCCTGATAGACTAGTACTTACCCCAGCCAACGCTATACACCCAACTACACCAAGTTTCAACACGTTAAAAGGATTCTTTTTCATGATATGTCACTCTCCATCTGAATTATTAAAGTGTGTCTTCACCGCACTTATCAGATAGACGTTTAATGTGTCTCGAAAAGTTTTAAATGCTGGAAAGAAATTTTAAAACTACATTTATTGAAAAAAATGTAGGCTCAACATTCTAATAGCGATCTTGAGCCTCACATGATTAATGAGGAACTTGTGAGTCGAAATCGTCTCGGCTAGAAACGTTCGCATGATAGAATACAACATCCCCATCTTGAAGTGTGAATCTATTTCCTTTGGGGTCGGTATACGTTCTATTGAATCCTTCCATCTGCCACTGATTCATAAGTGGAGCATGGATATATTGTAAATGCGGGTGAGTGACATCTCCATTCTGTAACGTCTCCATATCAAAGTTAACGACAATATAACCGTTCTTTAGGAATATGGATGAATGATCATCTAGCCCCTTCGTCCGAGCGTATTCAGCTACGTTCGTCCCCTTCTTTACCGCGTATACATCTGCTGGTATACTGTATTCCCCATACCAATGCTGAATCGATGCATTCGCTTTTTCCTGATCCACCCCATTGGGTATATTTGCAGTAGGTCCAATGAGGGTACGAATATTCGATGGAAGCGTAAGCGCACTATACGATCCAACCCAAGTTTTCTCCTTGGTCAACGTATTGATATATTTCTCACGAAATTGACTACTACTACCTTCCTTCTGCGCTAACGCATCATGGTTATACCGATAAGATGCTGTATTTATGAGTTCTTGCTGCGGAACATTCCGCAGGCGTTCATTCAGGATGACGTACCTCTTTACGGTATCCTGCGGTGATCCAATTTTAATCATCGTCTTCGAGCCACTATTATAGTAGAGATCCACGATTTGACGTGTCTTCCCATCCTTACTTACGAAGTAAAAACTGGGTGTGATGTCGATTCCATCTTGCAAATTGAACATATTCCCTTTTGTCTTCAGATCGAATTTGAAATGGTATCCCGTCTTCACACTAACATTCTTATAACCTTGTTGTGGATGGCTACCGGGAGCGATTGGAAGCAGGTATGGAGATAGATTTCCTCGGGGAGCTCCATCGATAGAATTTGTACCTACCCAATAAGAAACTCCGAGTGGTGTGAAATCCCCCTGCTTCACACGGAAGACGGTCTCCCAGTGATAATCGGCAATGTCCGTTACATGGAAGTCATAGATTCGTCCGATTACTTCAACCGAAACTTCATCCGTAGCCACATGATTCACTAGATTTAAGTTCGCGTCTGGCTGAGTCACTAACTGTGTTGGTGAATTCTCGGCAATCGTCCTGAAATAGACGGTATAGTCCCCTTCATCTACCCATACAGGTAAAAAAAATGTCGTATTGAGCTGATTGATCGGAACATCTATCCACGTTTTTTTAGGAATAAATAACGATTTGTTATCATTGTATACATCGAATGGAAAATAGACCTGCTTGGTCATTATGTATTTGCTATAATCTCGGTTGCCATACCCTGGAAAATTCACGTGCTGTCCACTTGTGGGAATACGAACGGTAAAAGGTCGATCTAATATAAATGCGGCACGATTAGGGTTGGGTGTCGTCTTCTGGTTATGCGCCCAATCATCTGTTACCGATGAATAATTCACGACGGGTGTGTGTACCGTTACTGTGTTAATCCCGTTGATTGCAAATTGTTGATTTGAGCCTCCATTAATATTGCCTGGCATAAGTCCGTAATGAATGACTCCGCTGCTCAAAGTATCCTTTTTATTCACCTTGCTGCTACTAATCATATGATTGGGACTATACAAAACATTTTGACCAATCATTTGTGGTGCTGGAATTTGCCCTGGTGTTGGTCCGGTTTCCTTCACTCGTGAATTGTTCAGAATCTTTTGTCCGTTAAATTCGAAATAATCATTTTCCACTTCTACTTTCTCTACTACTTTGTCTGCACTTGATTTAAGACTAGATTGATCATCTGGAACGTTAGGTTTTGTTTTCCCTCCACTTACTGTTTGTCCGGTTGCTTGTACTTCATCAGGGGGTGCTGGAGGATAATAATTACCATTGGTTGATGCCGAATAGTATGGTGCTGTATAACCGTTAGGTTGAATGACGATACCCGAATTGGGGAGCGCATAGTTCACTAGACTAGCCTGATCTATTTTGTAGACTTCTAAATTTTTAATTGTCCAATAGGAGTATGGACGCTCTATTTTGTACTGATAAGTTTTACTCTCGGTCTCACTTTGAGGATCGGGTATAGTTATTGGCTTACCCAGTGCATCTGTACTTGGTTGTCCTGGGTCCCACTTCAGTGTGTATTCCTTCGTTACATTAACTGAAAACGTACATTTACCCGTCATTTGAACAAACTCATCTTGATACAGATAATTTCTTGCAGACACATTACCATACAGGCTCTCGGATGTCGGTATTCCTTGCAACACATCAAATTGCTCACTTCCACGAGCATCTGCTCGAATTCTTGCTGTTACTACAGGATCCATGTACTTTCCGGATACGGATTGTCCGGGTGCGGGGATAGTGCATTCGGCATCAGGTGGTGGTGGAACATTAGTCTCATAGTAGTAATTGATATAATACACTGGAAAGCTTCCGTCATATGGATTCAGCGCCGGTGGATCTCCGGTAACGATACCACCACCTGAAGGGGTAGCTACTGTACTTTTCTTATATCCCTTATATACGTAGTCTACTGTTCCTGACGTATGTGTGAAGGAGTAATTCGTACCTACGATTAAATCCTTTGTTTTATCTGTGAAACCAGCTACACCATTTAGGCTTTGACCTGTTGTGGTGTAGTGGCGTATTTCAGCCGAACCACCTTCGGGTTCAAGTTCAATTATGAGTAAGCTCGGGAAGTAATACCTACGCCCTTGTACGTTTGGATCAAGGTTCGGACCACCAGTATGAGTAATATTTTCATAGTCTAGGGAATTTAAAAGACCGTGAACATTCACATTAAAACTAGCTGTTTCAGTACCTTTTCCAACAAAATTTGGAGCGTTAGGGTTAATTGAAGTGTAATCTGTACTAACTTGTCTATATGCTGAATCCCAAGTTAGTCCATATCTCGAATTTTCATATACTTGCGTTGCACCATTTATTCGTGAACTTGAACTTGTAATTGCAACGGGTATTCTTTCAGTAGGATCGAAAGCTCTAACTGTTACAGATTTAATCTTCCTTCCAGGAAACTCAAATGAATAGGGGAAAGGTATGTCTTTCCATTGATTAGGACTTCCATCGGAAGTCCATTGCATTGCGCTATTTCTCCATATATCATGATAGTAATTTGCAACAAAATAGTATTTATTTTTATCATTTAAATCTTGCGTGGTTTTTAATGTCCCCGCAGCAGATACTGTTAAAGTGTTTAATACACTAATTATTAATAACATGGATAAACTGCCACAAATCAATAAATACATACGAAATGTCATAGTAATCTCCTATTTCAGAGGATTTTCAAGTAATAACAAATAATCAACACTAAAACCACTAAATCCAATATAATTAGCTTTGTTAATTCTAAAATTCTTATAGTTGGAATCACCGAGATAGTCTAAATCTTTCTCATTAGCTGATGCGTAAGTTCTAGTGACTGATCCATCAGCATTTTTAATCATAAATCCTTCGACGTCGTTCCTAACCCGCGCACCTTTATTATCATCTGTTAAGTAATAAATATAAATATCTGTAGCATTGGTAGTCGTTCCTGAATAACGAACTTTAACGCCCTCGTAGTCTCCTGGAGTTTGTCTAACTTTCCACACGTCATAAATTACAACATTATTAATCCTTAATGGTAATTGATCTACTGTAATTACTCTTGCAAGTGATCTGTCGTCAATCAAGAAATCCCTACTACCTATCAACTTCTTGAATTTAGTAATTTCTTCAGTATTAATCCCTACTTCTTCCGGTGTTAATACATCTTTCGATCCGATCCATACCCAATTACCTTCCCACGACACCGCTTCTCCTAATGCTTCACTCACAAAACGTAGAGGTACATAAGTACGCTTTTGGCTAATCTTCATCGTAGTATCGAAGGTTACCTCGTTGCCATCTATCGAAGCAACACTTGATCCAATGGTTAATTTTATATTTTTGGCCTTCTTTACAATCGATACTTCTTTGCCTCCATCCCACTTCACGTCTGCTCCCAATGCTTCACTTACAAAGCGTATTGGCACCATTACGCGATTATCTTGTGAGTACGGCTTTGCATCAGGGAACTTAATCTTCCTAGCATTGAGAAGAACTTCAATAGAATCATGGTTTACTTCAGTAAGAGTTACTTTAGATGCCGCAGATACAGGGTTTGTGGAAAACATCATTGAACTTACACCAATAGCACCACACATTAAGACTGTCATTAATTTTTTCATTATTTATACCTCCTAAAAATTTTAGTTAAATTTCATAAAAGATATAGTGGAAAAACGATATCTAGCAAGTAATTTCAAGTTTCAAACTCTGGTTGAAATAGAATTAACCTTATACCCTTTTTGTAGATAACTCGTAGGATTTTGGGCGAAATTTGGAACATACTATTTTTGATAACCCTCGGCGGGTCAATCCTCCTCATAATTTCCTCTCATCCCTCTTTGTTACAAGAACATTATCCAAGCCTCACATCCTTACATTTATTTCAGCTACGCTCACGTGAAAATAGATCAGCGCCGCTGCCTCCCAATCTGCACTAAACGAAAATCAAAGCCATTCTATCATACTTCTGAAATAAATTGGTATAATATTCCTAACAAGTAAATATATATTTACCTATCTTCCGATAATATTAGACAACAAAAAAGACGAATTTCCCTAAAGAGGAAATCCGCCTTGTGCTTCAAGGGGAACTATTGCGTTGCTATCGTTATTCTATTTTAATATACTTCAAACCTCGCATCAGGTCTATACACAAATGTATATATCTGCTAATGTTATATTTCTATATAATAACAATCTCAGCTCACCTGATTACTTAACCCTATTGGATCTTGTTGAACGACTTCAGGTGCCTTGAATGCTTTGCGGTAAAACACAGCAATAATAACTGAAATCGTGGTAAGTGCTGCTGCTAGAAGATATAAATTAACCATACCGAATGTGTCAGCGAACCAAGCTAATACCACCATGGAGCTCATAAAGGTTAGATTAACCACGACATCCCAAGCGGCAAAAACCTTCGGTAATTGAGTTGAATCTACGCTCTCTTGAATCAATGTATGTCGGATCACACCCGCTACTTGTACAGGAAATCCAGATAACGTAAGAAGGATCAAGGCAACTAACGGCTGTGTTGTGAAAGCGAATAGGACCGTCAACAAGACGTATACGGACAACCCTAGGAGCATGATTAGATAACTTCGCTTTTGCAACTTCTTCACTAAGGTTACTACAAATAATCCACCCACTATAGATCCTGCAAAAAAAGATCCATTCATAATCCCCCACCAGCTCTCATCACGATGGAGTACTTGTTGAATAAAGGCAAGAAGGAATACGCTAATCCAAGCTGTTCCTCCCAACGTGTCAAACACATCAATAATGGCGAGTGAACGTAAGCGACGATTACGCCCAAGAAGGATCCATCCCTCAGTAAGGTTGCTCCAGCGTGATTCTTTATGTAAAGAAGATTCGGCTACGATGGTCGAACCATCTGTTGGCACTTGTTTCATACTTTTTCTATGAATGCTACTCTTTCTACCATCTACAGTTGTATCACGGATAAAAGCTGTTAGTACCATAGCAATACCATAACAGACGGAAGCTATAGTTAGCGTAGGTATTGGACCTAGGATAGCCACGATCACTCCACTAAGCGCCCAACCACCACATCTAACAACCTGATCACTAACAGAGATTAAACCGTTTGCTCTCATTAACCCTTCTTCTGAAGCTAGTCTTGGCACGAGTGCATTTCGAGCTGGATTCGTCCACCCATCCAAGAATGACATTCCAAATACAATAAGGAATATAATCACATAGGACCGATTGGCTGGAACGAGCCATAGATAACATAACAGACTTGTGAACAGAATAAATTGTCCTACCTGTGAGACAAATAAAATACGCGTGAGCTTGTAACGTGAAATGACTAGGGGAGCCATTAACCCACTAAGTATTTTGGACGACATGCGGAACAATGGAACGAAGCTTGTAAAGATGAGGGAATGCGTACTACCAAATACAAATGAGATCAATCCCATTAGATAGATAATATCAGCTGTATTCGATACCGTCTGTGTTCCCCATAATAAATAAAAAGATCGCTTAATCATAGAATCTTCCTCTCCTGATGTTCAATAATCTCCCGCTTACTTTATTGCTCCACCCCTCTAACGCGAAACATTCTATTTCTTCATAACATATTATCACTAATTCTATAAATTGGTATATAAAAATATCATTTTTTTCCTTTTTATATAGATTATTCGTAAATATTCGATGTCATGAGCATCATCACTTAATTCAGGCCTATTCTTTGGTATAATGGAGAATACTAGCGTGAATGTAACTAATATTGTGGAAATTAGGTGTAGCTATATGCATAATAAGAGCATTATTTTTTTCGATATTGACGGTACCCTTCTGGATCATAACAAGGAACTCCCCAAGACTGCGGAACAAGCCATCTTCTCCCTGAAGGAACAAGGACATGAAGTAGCTATCGCTACCGGACGAGCACCCTTTATGTTCGAAGATCTTCGTAAACAACTCGATATTGATACCTATGTTAGCTTTAATGGTCAGTACGTAGTTCTACGAGGAGAAGCCATCTATAGCAACCCGATGAACAGTGAGAGTTTGAGTGATCTGACTCAAGTAGCCCTATCCAATGAACACGCAATCGTCTATATGGACCATGAGAATATGCGAGCTAACGTTCCAGACGATGAATATGTGGCGAAGACCATCAACACGTTTAAAAGCCAAATCGTCCCTATTCACGATCCCTTGTATTACAAAGGTAGAGATATCTACCAGTCGCTATTGATGTGTCGACCAGAGGAAGAATCCTTCTATGAGAATGTATTCCATGCCTTTGATTTCGTACGTTGGCATCTGAATGCTGTGGATGTTGTTCCAGCAGGAGGCTCCAAAGCTAAGGGAATCCGTCATATTACCGACAAGCTTGGTATTGCTCCTGAATACCAATATGCTTTCGGAGATGCATTAAATGATATCGAAATGTTATCTATGATTCCAAATAGCGTAGCGATGGGAAATGCGATCCCTGAAGCTAAGAATGCTGCGAAATACGTGACCAAGGCCGTCGATGAAGATGGCATATTACATGCCTTGCAAATGCTGGGACTATTAAGTTAGGCAAACAAATAGGCTACCTAATCTATCTTTTGGACAGATTAGGTAGCCTTTCTTTTATGAAAGTATGCTGTTCCATACACACGACTGTTTCCACTCATAGCATCTTTTTTAAACTTCACACCGTAACCTTGCGTTTACTTAAGTAGATAATAAACTAATATTTAAGGAGATATAGCATGAAAAGTTGGAAGTTCGAAACAATCATCAAAATGATTAACTTTCTTAGCATGATTTTTTTCATAGCTTTCCCAAGTCGGTTATCCTTTTTAATCGCAGTTGTAATGATTGTTATAACCCCATGTTATGACATTTACCAAAAACCAACGAAAACAAAAATTATCATATACAGCGTCGTACTTCTCTTATTCTTGTATTATTTATTCTTCCTTCACCCTTTTTCACTAATGAACTAGACACTCTCGTAAACCTTGATCCAAACTACCTAATTAATTTCCTTTCCGAATTGCTTCTATATGTTTCTTCGCAAATTCTTCAGGAGTCACGACCTTACCGAATAATGCCTGAATCATATCCAAATGTACTTGTGCCGCGTTCGGCTTCATTTGAACATCCGTATATAGTGTAATGCTACTAGCACTATTCAATTCATTAAATAGATCTTTATATAATGCGGGTAAGGACCCTTTGGTTGTATCCACCTTCGTTGCTGGAATAATGCCTGCACTTGAGACGGATTGCTCTCCCCACTTGGAGACAAAATATTCTACGAAAGCTTTAGCTTCGTCTTTCACCTTCGAATTCTCAGCTACGAATAGTCCTACTCCTGGACCTCCTACCCAGCTGTTAATATCCCCTTTTCCCCCTTCTACAGTAGGGAATTTAAAGAATCCAATGTTATCTTTGAAATTCTGCGGAGTATCAGGACTTGTCGTATAGTTAGGTAATTCCCAGGATCCCATTAAATACATAGCCGCTTTATTATTCATGAACTCCGACTTAGCTTCATCATGAGATAGTCCGTTAAATCCTTTATTAAAAGCATTCATGTCCACTAACATCTGAATCTCCGCAGCTGCTTGTATGAGACCTGGATCATCAAACGAACCCGAACCATTAATAGCATTCTTCAACGTCTCATTACCAGCAATTCGATCAGCTAGATACATATACCACAATGAGCCTGTCCAGCGATCCTTGTTACCCAACGCGATGGGTGCGACACCACGATCTGCTAACATTTTTACAACTTGTTTGAATTCATCATATGTTGTAGGGACTTGAAGGTTATATTTTGCAAAAATAGCTTTGTTATAGTAGATCGGCGATATACTCAACTCAATGGGAAGAGCATACGTCTTATTGTCTACGGCATACGCCTCCGTTGTACCTGCAACGAATTTATCCTTCAGTTGTTCCCCACCTAGAATATCGTCTAAGTTTGCAAACAACCCTCCCTTTACATAAGGTTCCATAAACCCTGCGGCCCAAGTAATACCCACATCCGGTAACTCATTGGACGCGGATAATACTTTTAATTTATTCTTATATGGTTCATTCTCCAGAACTTCTTGCTTAATGGTCACGTTAGGATGATCTGTCTGGTATAGGCCAATGATCTCATTCACTAACTTATTCTGTTGAGCAGAATTTGCCGCCGACCATAAATGCATCATTTTCAATGTAATCTTCTGGTCATTACTATCTGTTGGTGTTGCTGTGCTATTTCCTTCTTTCAATGTGTTACCAATCGACCCATCACATCCAGCTAATACAACCATCATCACAAGTATGATCATCCAACCTGAAGTGATTCTCTTTCTATACATCCGTTCGTCCCCTCTTCCCTTATCGCATCGCAAATATAATCACTATGATAGCGCTTACCCTATGTATACTTAAGAGAATACCACTGGTATCATCTCCTGTCATGTCATTTGAATTTTTTGTCACCTCATAAGTAGCTTATATTTCAAAAAAAAGATCCCCCACCTGAATAATCAAGATGAGGAGATGAGGAGGATCTTTAACAAGTTTTAGTGTTTGTGTCTGTTTTGACGTTTGCAACATTTTTCTATCCGGCATACCTTTTTATTGATTCGATTCAACTTTGAATTCATTCCTTTAAGACTATGAACGAGTGTGATTAAGCCCTCCGATAATTTCTTATCTTTCACTTCCATGAAATGGTTACGGCTTTCTCTAGAATGTTTTTTAAATTTACGATTTTCCTTTTCAAACCCAGAATGCTTTTCTTTGAAATCAGAATCACTCATTTAAAAGACCTCCATCACTAATTAATTGATACGTTGTATTTAATGCCAACATCAATTAATTGGTGTGGACGAATATCAAGCCACTTATAACATCTGTTTTAACTCATGCTTATATTCTTTGATCTTCTGGCTGGAGGGAAGCATGATATGCTGTCGGTTATACCGCTTGCTCTGCTTAAGTGCCCTAATTATAGGATAAGGAACAAGCAATAACGTATACAATACATGTAGGTCTTCTTTACTTAAAGGGCGATATTTATCATAGTATTGTATCCAACGCAACATATCCTTTCCCTTCCAAGCCACATTTCGATGTAAAATATGAGCAAAGTCCTCCATACGCACATGTAACGATGTATTATCGAAATCAATCATATGCATCTTTTTCGTTGTGTCTAACATCAGATTCGGATAATTGTAATCGCCATGTATAAAAGCCATCGCCTCTTGTTCCCGTTCGATCCCTTGAATAACACTTGGATTATCAACATGATCCAATGCTTCTTCGCAAATCGACATCATATGTTTCAGCTTGGGATAATCTACAAGGTAATTACAATCAGATTTAATATGCTTCTTCAACTGAGTGTATCTAATCCGATTAGCTGGAATATGTGGGGCGTTGAATCCCTGGGCAATGGAATGAAATGTTGCCAGTCTTCGAATACCTTTCTTGAAATGTTCCTTTTTTGTAAATTGCGGATGTTCCCCTTTCACCCAATTCGTAAGCATGTAATACACACCATTGATTACAAGACAATAAGAATGGTCAACCGTTAATAGCACCTTAGGGCCATAGTTGAAATCCCTTTGGAGTAAGTGTGTGAAGACCTGTGTAATGAATTGCATCTCTTCTTCTAGGATCTCATAACTCTTCAAACATAGAAGACCATGACTTCGTGTTGCTATTTTGTATACATCGCGAATTCTAGCCATTTTTAAAATATGAATACCATAATGCTTCTCGAGTTCAGATCTTAGACCCATCCTTGATCACCCGTCTTACATCAAATTTTGATTATCCGAATCCTTGAAAGGTAATGGCTACCTCTTAGCCCATTCATCAAGATGATTTATGGCATTCAAGCGGTCACTCCATGTTTCATCAAGTATGTCAAGTTCATGGTAGCTTCTACCTGTAGCCGTCTTACGCGCCACATTCCATGCTTCCCGTGGGAACCTAAACAGAGCACTAATTAGTAGACGTTCAGATGACTTTAGTGGTCTAATCGCTTCATAGCCCTGCAAGAAACCGTCTATTAGTGTTGGTTTGAAAGCTGTTGTGTTGGCAAGTGTCTTCGCAACTTCATAGTACATAGACTCCGTTCTCAGACAATCCCAATCAATAAGAAACAATCCCCTGTGATGAATCACGATATTAGGAATGGTAACGTCACCATGGACCAAGGTGGGATGTCTCTTTTCTCTTGCAAGAAGGCGTTTTACTTTAGCATCTTGAAGGATTCCCCATGCTTCATTCGACAATTGGACACAACGCTCACCATGTTTCTCGAGCCATCGACTCGATTCGTTATTCTTATTGCGAATGTAATTCAAATGCTGTTGAAAAAGATGACTTTGAGCTTTGAATGTTTTTATTCTCTGCTGCGTATAGAGCGGTGTTGGAGTACGATGAATTCTGCGGAGTTTGTGGAGATGACCAAGCGCTTTTCCCAGCGATACATAGTCCTCAGGTTCACGATTAAGGGCTCGGCCCGTAACCCATTCAGTCATATAATAGGGTCTTCCATGCCAACCAACCAAGAACTTGCCTGATCCCGTTTTCAACCACTGTGGAGCATAAGGATAATGTGATTCCTTTAACTTTCGAACATACGAGAAGAATTCTTTTTTCGGTAAATCCTTACCCATACTTCTGGTATTTAGTGCTTTCACGAGGAATTTACCTTTGTTTGTTGTGGCACAATACACGGCATTTTTTTTGTATAGAGAATCATGCGTTTTAATACGTATAAGGTCCAATCCATATTGCTTCGTGATGGCCCTAAACTTACTCTTCTGGTATCGATTCGGCACGTCATGCTCCCCCGTCTCGGTTCAATAATGAAACTTATTGGCAGTTTATTCTCGAACCTCGTGTGAAGTGTCTAATTTATATGAATAATTAATTCATTTGCCATTAATTAAGCCGTGTCATCCAACACCAACAATGTTTAATACTTTCTCAACCATAAAATCCAACGCAAAAAAGACACCTGCTGTTTACTAGGCCACCGAAGAAGTCCCTACTAATTTGAGACCTATGCATCTAAGGAGTCCGTTGTAGCTACGAGGAATATTTGAACTTCCGGCCGCTGTTAGCGGATGAAATCCGGAGACAAAGGCGGTCACTATCGCTCCTACAGTTTCAAATCCCCCCTTCGCTACGCTCCTCTAATGTTATTTAATTTTATAAAGGCATCTTTTAGAAGGCGCCTCCTAAAAATAGCGAATTAAAACACCGACACGGGTATGATCTGGCATCTTCTTCAGTTCTCATAGGCATGGAAATGCAAGGGGCGATGGCTATATTCGCAGTCAATCTCAAAAGAATATACGCTATTAAAGTAAAAAGCATGAGAATATACATAAATAAAGGCGAATTCTTACTCGAAATGGAGTGAGAATTCGCCTTTATCTATTTATCCACTTTTACAGATTCAGGTTTTTCTGTGGCCTCGCCGCTTACAGCAAGTGCCTTTCAAATTGTAATTCATAGTAACCTATTTACTTTCCACTAGAGATTTCATCTTCAATCGCAGCTACTAATTCTTCATAAGAGGAACTAGGGAGAAGCTTACCGTTCACCATAAATTTAGGCGTTCCATTTACACCTAACGATGCGCTGATTTTAAAATCTTCTTTGGCAGCTAGAGCATCTGTATGATTCTGTAGATCCTTCTTGAATAGATCATAATCGATGCCTGTGATATTGTCCTTTACAAATTGAAGCAGGAATTTCTCCGTTGCCCAGATTTGAGTCTCATCCTTTTGGTTCTGGAACAACAATTTCTTATACTGCCAGAATGCATCGTTATTCTGTTTGCCAATACTTTCTCCTGCAGTAGCCGCTAGAATAGAATCCCGGTCAAGGAAGGCGTAGTTCATGAAGTAGAGATCTATTTTGTTCGTATCCACGAATTCTGCCTTTAACTTCTCGAAATAGGTTGCGTCCCATTCTTTACAAGCAGGACATTTGAAATCAGCAAATTCTATGACTTGGATTCCTGTATCTCCTTTGCCCAAATGTGGTTGCTTACTGTAGTCAATACCATCCAGATTCATCTCTCCACGGATTTCCGTATAGTTCGGCAAATCTTCCAATGCTGAGGAATTCTGAGATTTGTTAAGTATAGCAATCAGGGCCACTAAGGCAATAAACACAACAACTCCGATGATTATGATATATTTAGACTTCGATTTGGACTTCGGTTTATATCGAGATTTGGATTTAAAGTTCGTTTTCTTCATATTATCCCCTCTTTCATTATTGGTATTTGAACTTACAGCTATCATCTAATTTCTAATCAGAGTCCCCCCATTCCTAATGAATTCTACGAAGCTCTCTGTATCCTTCTGAAGTCATGCATTTCATATAATAGGATAGGATTATATCAGACAAGTCGCCTTCCCTTCAGTATAAATAGTCACAATTGGAAATAACTAAACAAAAAAAGACATTCAAACCCTTTAATAAAGGTTCAAATGTCTCATGTAGGATCCTATGATATTTATTTCTCAAACGGATATTTCAAGCCCCATTGACTGCGGACCTGATCAAGTAGTTTCATAATGTTACGAGATTCATCCAGTGTAATAGTTGGACTCTCTGTAAGACCTTCAAGTAGGCATCTGCCCACTTCCTCTGCTTCAAAAGCATACCCTGTACATTCACGATCATCCGTGAACTTCTCCACTTCTTCTCCACCCACATACAGTGTGGCTGATTGTGCGTTCAAAAAGTGTGGAATGTGGATATATCCTTCTGTTCCATGGATAAAGGCATCATTCGGGAGGTCCAAGCGAACTGCTCCATTCAACATCGCTCTTTGTCCAGATTCATAGGATAATAACATGGAGAACTCTTCGTCTACACCTGTCTCGCCGATATGCGCAAAGCTAGATACCGTCTTAGGCTCAGCTCCAAATATCATAGAAGCGAAAGAGACAGGATAGATGCCTGCGTCGAGCAGTGCTCCTCCACCTAGAGCCGGATTAAGTAGTCTGGACTCTGGCTCCCATCCCGTACGGAAACCAAACTCAGCATTCACTAGCCTTACGTCCCCAATGCGTTGTTCCTTTAACCACTCTCTCACCTTGACGATTGGAGGTAAGAAGCGTGTCCACATGGCCTCCATTAGGAATACCTTGTGTTCCTTCGCATAACTTACGATCTCTTCTAACTCACCACTATTAACTGTAAAAGGCTTCTCACATAGAACGGCTTTACCCGCCCGTAGACATTGCATGACATTCTCTCTGTGAAAAGGATGTGGCGTAGCCACGTATATCACATCTACCTCTGGATCATGAACTAATTCATCATAACTTCCATAAACCCGTGGGATACTGTATCGTTCAGCAAAAGTATTAGCGCTTTCAACGGTTCGCGACCCAACAGCTAAACATTCACCATTACTTACATGAGCTAGATCTTTAGCGAACTGATCAGCGATCCAACCTGTACCTAAGATGCCCCATTTAACCTTTTGACTGTTTGCTTCTACCATGATGTTCCTCCTTGGGTTCTAGTAATATAGCTTTAGTGCATTCTATCTATCATAACGTAATGACTACATTCTACCAAATGGAGGAAGCCAAAAGAAGCCCCCTAGTATAGGTGGCTTCTCCTCTGTTTTAGACTATTTTAGAACTTCACTAAGCTATCTACTCGAACAGGAAGTCCGGTACGGATCGCTTGGTTAGCGGCAATTCCAGTTAAGATCGACCTCGCACCATCCATATGATTGGCAGCACGATTGAACTTATCTGGCTCTGGATTCCCGAAAATATCATTAAGTAATACCGGATCTCCCCCTCCGTGTCCACCTTCCTTCTCTTCTACTTCAACGTCAAAAGGTTCATCGAACATCGGAAATACGCGGATTGACTTACCTTGCAAAGCACCCTCTAATGCTTTATCTCCACCGGAGTTTACATAAGATTTCTCAACGACATTTACCTCCATGCGCCCTTTGCTCCCATTAAAAACAATCCGGTATCCTTCCCAAGGCTGATAAGCAACAAGTGAATAGGTCAGAATCGCCTTATTCTTATAACGAACTAACACACCCATTGTATCCTCAATACTAATCCCATCCCCGAACACACTTTGGTCACGACGATATCCATCTTCATGTTCTGCATCCAAATACATGGCCTTTAAATGTTCATTATCATCTAGTTGAAGAGCAAATGGATCATCCTTAGCTATCTCATTACCCGTAGCTCGTTCATAGAACTTCGTTACGCCACGTTTCTCAGCATTTTCTTTACCGTAGAACATCAAATCTCCGAAGGCAAACACCGTCTCAGGTTGAGATCCGATCCAGAAATTCACAAGATCGAAATGATGCGTTGACTTGTGAACAAGTAATCCTCCACTATTACGTTTATCGCGATGCCAGCGACGGAAATAATCTGCTCCATGTTGCGTATTAAGCAACCACTCGAAATGCACAGAATGAATATTTCCAATCACATCATCCATAATTAATTCCTTCAGCTTCGTATGATGTGGCGCATAACGATAGTTAAATGTTACTCGCACATTCCGTCCTGTCTCTTTGACCGTGTCTAGAATCTCCTGGCACTTCTCTTCATCAACGGTCATAGGTTTCTCCGTTACCACATCACAACCAAGCTCCATTGCCCGAATAATATAGGTGTGATGAGTACGATCTACGCTAGTTACAATAACCGCATCGGGTTGCTCTGTATGAATCATCAGAACGAACTGATCTGCAGTATACGTGTGAACCTCAGGATAATCATACTTCTCCTTCAACAATCGATTCGCATAGTCCATACGAGTCTGATTCGTATCGCAAAAGGCGACCAACTCTGAAGTCTCATGATAATGTTGTGCTAATGCAGCATAGAAGAATTCCGCTCTTCCTCCAGTACCTACCAATACATACCGTTTCTTGTGACTCAATGTAACCGCCTCCTCTTTGTATTACATCAAGAATAGCGCAATCAAGCACGGTTTACTCCTCAAAATATGACTAATATTTCTAATACCCCGCAATTCTTGCTATAATTTAATTAGAGGTGATTGTATTGAACCTGCCTTACCATTTAACGTTCCGTGACCCCAATCAAGCGATAGAAATTGAATACGATCGTAGAGTCGGACACTTTACCATGCATGATGATCATATCCATGATCATTATGAGCTCTATTACTTAATATCAGGAGAACGATTCTATTTCATTAAAGATCGAAGCTATCGTATTGTAGCTGGAGATCTCGTATTTATCGACCGCCATGCTGTTCACAAAACATCTGATGTGGGCATTCCTGATCATGAACGCATCGTCATTTATTTGCATCGCAGCGTTCTAGAACAGCTATATCCCGAATGGATTCATATTCTAGATGAACCCTTTAAGTGGGATATTCCCGTTCTCCGACTCCCCCTATACGAGAGTCGTTATGTAACAGATACCATTGAAAAGATGAAGCGCGAGTTAACTCAGTTACAACCCAGCAGCTCTCTCTTATTTCGGCATCAAATGGTTGAATTACTACTTCATGCTCATCGACAGAGTCAGCATAATAAGTACCTCACACATGAGAATGAGACTCCCATTCGCCGCAAAATAGCGGACATTGCTCGATATCTGAATGATCATCTAGCGGATCCACTATCCTTATCTGATGTTGCACAACATTTCTACATCAGCCCATTTTATCTGAGCCGTATCTTTAAAGAAACCACCGGATTCACCTATAGCAGCTACATAAACTTAACCCGAATAACAGAAGCTCAGAGACTTCTCCGAGAGTCAACATTACCCATTTCTGAAATCGCTATGCAATGTGGCTTCGATAACTTCTCGCATTTCGGCAAAACCTTTAAGAAGGTGTCTCATGTGTCACCAAGGGAGTATCGGAAGGGGAGGACGTGAGTGTGGCCCTCAGCAATTTAAAGACCTAACATCTGAATCTGAATCTGCATCTCAGATCTCGACGATCAAGTCAAACACTCCGCAAACTCAGGCTGCAATGTACAGGCTCTTTTAAATACATTTCATGAAATAAGGCTCGGACGCGTTGTGCTTCCTTACATTCACGTAAAAAAGCAAGGCGTTCAACGTATCTTAAGATACTTGAACGCCTTGCTTAGAAAAAATTCTTGCTATTCATTGACATGAATTCTATCCAATGCGTTACTCTTATTATTTCAATGTAATAATAAGATCGATGACTTTAGCAGCTTCTGCACGTGTTGAGATTCCTTTAGGTGCGAATGCGCCACTATCGTGACCCTTCATGATTCCAAGCTCTACAAGAACACTAATGTCTGCTTTAGCAGATTCAGTAATCTCACTGTTATCTGTAAAACTAGTTAATGTAGTCGCTTGTACAGTCTTGCCAGACTTAAGATCTAACGCACGTTTAGCCATGACAGCCATTTGTTCACGTGTGATATTTTGTGTTGGCTCGAATTTATCAGCACTTATACCCTTAATTAATCCATTCTCAAATGCAGCATTCACTGACGATGCATACCAACTACTTGCAGGTACATCTTTAAATGTTGCTGCACCTGTAGCTTTTAGACCAAGTGCTTTTACAAGTAAGCTTGCAAATTCAGCACGAGTAACAGTTGCACTAGGAGCAAATGTATCTACCGTTTTACCAGCAGCAATCTTCTTCGTTGCTAGATCACTGATATACTCATAAGCCCAATGATCCGAAGGTACATCTTTAAATTGTACTTGAACTACTGGTGTTGTTGGTTGTGTTGGTGTTACTTCTGGTGTTGTTGGTTGTGTTGGTGTAATACTTGTCTTGCTTAAATCAATGGAGAATACTCCGAATCCTTTATCATCTGTTTTGTTCAAATACTTGATATTGTCTGTTAACTTAGCATAGGATTCCGCTTTTGGCGAAGAAGTAAATGTAACGTTCACTTCACCTGTAATCGGAGCAATGGACCAGTTGTTATCAATTGAAGGATTAATTTCTTTGTTTGCTGAGATATAATCCATCAGAATTTGGCGATTCTCATCTGGGCTATCAATAATATAAGTGCTACCTTTCACGCCTGGGAAGTTACCACCACCGCTTGCACGATAGTTGTTAGTAATAACTACAAACTCTTGATCGGCAGTCACAGCTTTACCGTTATATTGAAGATTAACGATACGGCTTGATTTCTCATCATTCATAGTTCCATCTGCTTTGTACTTCGCTGGTTTAGTTACATCTACTTGATAGGTTACACCATCAATAATGTCGAAGTTAAACACTGCGAAAGAAGAATCTAATAACTCTTGTTCTTCTTTACTTGTAGGATCGATCTGATTGAATTTACCTGCTGACATTTCCAACCATTCTTTAACAACGGATCCCTTCACAAGGATCGCTTTAAGTGTATTATCGTACAAATAAAGATCTCCAGCGCTCTTAATAGCTAATGGACCTTTTGCAATATCTGTGTACTCTTCTACTCCATTACGTCCTGCTTTGAACGGAGCTCCAACAGACAGAATCGGAGTATCTACATATTTAGGAAGGTTCTTCTTAATATAGTCACTTACATATGCTTTTTGAGCATTAGTTACGATCTGTACGGACGGATCATCCTGTACAAGAGCGAAGTAACTGTGAATCGCTGAAGTTGTTGTACCGATTGGACTGTTTGCGTATTTAATGGTTGCTTCATGATCTGCAGTTACTGCAGCAACAATCGCTTGATCAGGTTCTACTGTCGATTTCTTAGCAACAGCATCATAAATAGCTTTTGTCGATGATTGTGTAGATTTCACAGACCATTTACCATCTTTTTTCTCTAAAGACAGATCAATAAGACCTAGGTTAGCACCACCATAGCCCGCTTGAACGGCAGCGACACCATTAATTGTTCCCTTGGCATTATCTACACCTGGTAACAATTTTCCAGTGCTATCTTTGAATAGATTATCCAAAGCTTTTTCGTTCGCAGCAGGGAATACTTTATGAGTATGAGAGAATGTAATGGCATCGATTCCTGGGACCTTACTTAAAGGAAGAACAGCATCTTCTGCATTTACATTGGCTTGTGCACTACCATTGAACCCAGTGTGAGACATAACGATAACAATATCTGCACCTTTTGCTCTCATCTCAGGAACGAATTTCACAGCTGTAGCTACGATATCCTTAGTAATAACTTTGCCCTCAAGGTTTACCTTATCCCATTCTGTAATTTGAGGAGTTACTAGACCTAGAACACCTATTTTTAATGTTTGTTCTTTACCCGCTTCATCTTTGAATGTCTTAGTCATAATCTTGTAAGGCTCGTAACGATTTACATCGTTGTCTGGATTCTTATCTTTGTCGTCTATATATACGTTAGCATTAATATAAGGAAAGTTAGCTTGTTTGATTGCATTATCTAAGTAATCTAGACCGTAGTTAAACTCATGATTACCGAATGTTGCTACATCATATCCCATAAGATTCATAGCTTTATATACGGTATGAACTTCACCTTTTTTGATAGGTTCTACAAGTGCTTTGTAAGTCCCAAGTGGTGTTCCTTGAATTAAGTCACCATTATCTACTAAGAATGTGTTAGGATTCTCTACCCGAGCCTCTTTTACGACAGTTGCCGTTCTAGCAAGCCCTACTGTTGGTGCAACAGCACTTTTATAATAATCATAAGACATGATGTTCGTATGAATGTCTGTTGTCTCCATAATTCTCAATTTAAGAGACGAATCGTCTGATGCAGCTGCTGAAGCATAAACGCCTCCGACAGGTAAAAGAAGCAAACTTAATGTCAACGACGATGCCATAACTTTATGAAACTTGCTCTTGAAACTCATTTCCATGAAGCATTTCATTCCCTTCAATGTAATATTTTATAACTTTTTTAGAGTTACAATACTATAATAGAGTAGATTCAGGAAAAAATACACATTTATTTAACGATATACGCTAGGCTTTTTATTTTAAATTTTAAAAATTGCTTCAAACCGACATTTTGTTGTTTTTTTCGCTAAAAAACCCTCTAATCTCTCTTTCAATCTTCCAATATTCATGTATAAATCTACTAAAATTCGCATTGAAGAATGCTATATAAATCTTATCTCCAATCATTTGGTCTATATAGGGAAAACCTGGGATAAGTTCACTTTTGGGTTTACCTCATGTTTCTTGTATAATGTCCATACTAAGAAGAATCTAAGGAGTTGCAGCATGTCTAACAGGAAATGGAATCTTAGTATAGTGATCCTATTTACCATATTTGTTACATTGATGCTTAGTTTCTTGTTCTCTATGCTTCGTATTCGTGACATGATTGAACCCTTGGGATCTACATCGAAGAATGCTGATCCGCTCCGTCGGCACGTCGTGTTAATCTCTCAGGAATTGGACAATCCTTACTGGCGTTCTATTGAAGAAGGAGCGCGAGAAGCCGCTGAGCAATACCATATCAATCTGGAGTACAGTGGGCCATTTCGAATCCATCCAGATGAACAAATCACACTATTCAAGAAAGCCATCGCTACCAAAGCCGATGCCATTCTAATTCAAGGTATCCATGATCCCATATATCGTTCATTAATTATGACCGCTACGAATCAAGGTATTCCCGTAATCACGATCGATACGGATGAACCTAACAGTTCCAGGTTGTCTTATGTAGGGACAGATAACTTCGAGGCAGGGAAAAGGATGGGGGACCTTGTCGTTCAAGCGACAGGAAGACAAGCAAGCATTGGTGTATTGATTGGCAACGAGTCAGCAGACAATCAGCAACAACGCCTAGAGGGGTTCCGCTCCGTCATTAATGAAGTTGACAGATTTACGATTGTTGATGTGAGATCCTCTAATATTTCTCGTCTTCAAGCGGCAGACCAAGCAGAGACTATTCTGACTAATCATCCTGAAGTACGCTATATGGTCGGTCTCAGCTCTCTCGATGGATTAGGTATCTTAGATGCCACACAACGTGCGAAGCTACAAGATATTCATATCTTTGCTTTTGACGATTTAGACGAGACGCAGAAAGGGATCGCGCAGTGTAAGATTGAATCGACCATTGTACAGCAGCCGAATCGCATGGGATACGATGCAATATCGTTAATCCATGACTATTTTCAGAACAAGACTGTACAACAACACCATTTCACAGCGATTACAATATTAGACCGTCCTTCACCTGGTATTCCTAAAGAGGTCTCGTGCCCATGACGATTCGAAAAAAACTACTTCTATTTATTCCCTTGCTCGTACTACTCGTCAATGTAGTCACCTACTTTCTGTTCCAAAGTGGAAAAACCGTTCAACAAAGCTACGACATCATGATGGAACGAATCTTGCTGTATAAACAATCTTCTCAGACAGCAGATCGTAATCTTAGGTTGCTTTATCACCATTTGATCCATACTGAAGAGGGTAGCCAGGTTGAACTCCAACAAGAACAGAAGAACTTACAGAATATACATGATCAACTCTCGAATATCACAAGCCCCTCTCTCGCACCTTCGGATATGATAAGTTATGTCCATATGTTAGAGACACTAATGGAGCAGACAGCAGACGCCATTACAGCAGATGAAGATCATATCACGCGTACGGCACTTGCCCATTATGCGGATGCAGAGGAGACGACAAGCTTCATCCGTGAAGGAGCAGGACGGCTTGTCGATTCAGAGATTAGCTTCTACCAAAGCATATATCAAGAAATTGAACAAGAAAATAACCGCCTGAATCACTTGGGTTCAACCCTATTTGTTATTAATACACTCATTAGTATCGTGCTCGCATACTGGATCTCTCGAAGCATCACGATCCCGGTCAGCCAACTCGTAGGTATGGCTAGAAGAATTGCCAAAGGTAATCTTCACGTCCAACCTCTTGTGCCACGTTCCAATGACGAGCTAGGAATTCTATCCGGTGCTTTCGAACAAATGACGAGTGATCTATTGGTATTTATAGAGAAAGATAAAGAGAACATCCAACAAGAGAAACTTGTGAAAGAATTGGAGTTACAAGCTCTACAGAATCAGATGAACCCACACTTTCTTTTCAACACGTTAAATGTTCTCTCCCGATTGGCCTTGATTGAAGGCGCTGAGAAGACAAGCGATCTGATTGTGTCCATGTCGAATCTGCTACGATATAATTTGCGAAATCTAGACCAACCCGTCACACTCCAAGATGAGTTAGCCATGGTCCAAGAATATTTCACGATTCAACAAGCACGTTTTCGAGACCGCGTTTCATTCGAGTTAGATATTGATGAAACAACGTTACAAGAATCTATTCCTTCATTAACGCTTCAACCCTTAGTCGAGAATGCTTTCATACACGGAATCCAAGAGATGGAACAGGATGCCCTCATTCGTCTCGAAATAGGTAAAGTGCCTGAAGGGGTACGCATTACCATAACGGATAATGGGTGCGGGATGAGCGAAGCAACAAGACAATCCTTACTTCGCATGGAAGCAAGTACTGAGAAAGAACATTCCACCGGTCTGGGTACACGAAATGTGTTCAAACGTCTGCAGTTATTCTACGGACGACATGATCTGGTGAACATAGATAGCACACTAGGATATGGAACAACGGTTACCATCCTAATTCCCACTAGAAAAGAGGAAGAATCCCAGCATGTATCGGATATTGATCGCGGATGACGAAGCATTGGAACGTGAAGGACTAGAATGGATCATTCAGCGCATGATGCCAGATACATTTCAGATCATTCATGCGGATAATGGCCGAACAGCTATTGAACGAGCGGAAGAACATCGGCCACATATCGTGATGATGGATATTAATATGCCAGGCATCCAGGGCTTAACTGCCATACGAGAAATTAAAGGAAAACTACCCGATACGAAGTTCGTCCTAGTCACAGCTTACGATTACTTTGCCTATGCTAAAGAAGCTCTGACGCTTGGTGTGAAAGAGTATCTTCTCAAACCAGCCAAACGAGATCAAGTGATTAGCGTGCTTGAAGAACTTGTCTCCGAGCTAACCCTAGAGAAGAAACGACGTACGGACGAACTAGAACTTAGACATAAAGTATCCCAGCTACTCCCGTTAGTTGAGAATGAACTTTCTTTAATGTTTATGGTCGACCAGACATTAGATACGGATGCTGAACAGTTATCCGAGTGGCTCGACTTTCCTCTTCATCGAGGCTGTGCGATTGTGATCGCATTCCCAGAGCATATTCATCAACAAAACAAACAGAAAATATATGATACCATTCGAAGTTTCGCAAAGACGAATAAATCGAGTTGTATCGTTAGTTCATTAATTGAACGTCACATGGCTATTTTCATAGAAAAGGACCCTACCATTCCTGAAGATCTATGGAAGGAAGAATCCAAACGTTATGGAGAGAAACTCGCCATATTGACGAAAAAGCAACTCCAATACGACGTATCCATCGGGATAGGAACGCTTCATAGCGGAGCGGAAGGGTTTCGCAAGTCTTATTTTGAAGCAGTATTTGCATCTACCTATGACGAACACAATAGTAATATCTGTCACTTTGAGGAATTGAAGCAAAGGGATATACACTCAACCGAGTCGGAGAGCCATTCTTCCATCTCCGAATCAGGTCATAAATCCTATGTTATATCTGCGTTGCACCAGATTCGAGAGGAACGTGAACAACAAACGATAACCGTCCTCGATCGGGCACAGGCGTATATACAGGACAGATATACAGAGGATTTATCTCTTGAAGAAGTGGCAGACTTCGTCCATCTTAACGCACACTATTTCAGTAAAATATTCAAACAACAAATAGGAAGTAATTTCATTGATTATGTCACGAAGTTACGAATCGATAAGGCTAAACTCCTAATGAGCTCTGAGAGTCTAAGTCTCAAGGAAGTATGCTACAAAGTAGGTTATAACGATCCGAATTATTTCAGTCGTGTATTCAAAAGGGTAACTGGAATAACCGCAAGTGAATTCCGGAATCAGAAGAAATCTTGAGTAATGTCCATGTCTACGACATGGACTTTTTTGTGTTTCCAAGACATAAATGTGCTAATTCAGCATCGTCATAAGACTATAAATACGCTGTATGAATTAAATGCGGTAAGAACACAGATAAGTGAAGGTATTTGCCCCCTTTCACTTTGGTTATCTATGATACAATGAGATCGTTTTTAGTGGATAATGAGAGGGGTCAACACCTTTGGAAAGTACGATAGAGAAAGACCATGAACACATTAGCATGAAATTTGTGATTCTAGTGTCCATTGTATCCGCTCTTGGTGGATTATTATTTGGATTCGATACAGCTGTTGTCTCAGGAGCCATTGGTTTCATGGAGCAACACTTTCAATTAAGTCAGTTACAAGTCGGTTGGGCTGTGTCCAGTCTAATTATCGGCTGTATTGTAGGAGCCGCATCATCAGGCATGTTAGGTGACAAATTCGGTCGCAAAAAAATTCTGATGACTGCTGCAATCCTTTTTATAATCAGTTCTATTGCTTCAGGATTAGCCGATACGTTCTCTCTTTATGTAGTAGCTCGTATTATAGGCGGCCTTGGTATAGGGATTACATCTACCTTATGCCCACTGTATAATGCTGAAATAGCTCCTGCTAAATATCGCGGTCGTCTAGTCGCGTTGAACCAACTCGCTACCGTAACAGGTATCTTTTTAACCTATTTCATTAATTTATGGATCTCAAATTCTGGGGATGCGGCTTGGGGGATCACTACGGCTTGGCGTTGGATGTTCGGTGTAGGCGCTATTCCAGGATTACTATTTCTTGTTCTCCTCTTCTTCGTTCCTGAAAGCCCTAGATGGCTCATTAAACAAGGAAGACCCGCTGAAGCGTTACCTGCTCTATTACGTATTCATGGGGAAGAATTAGCGAAAAAAGAAGTTATCGATATCAAGAAATCTTTCGAGCAAGAAAGTGGCTCTATTCGTCAATTGTTCAAACCAGGATTACGTATTGCACTCATTGTAGGTGTTGTGATTGCAGTCTTACAACAAGTAACAGGAATTAATGCGGTCATGTATTACGCACCGGAGATATTTAAGGCAACGGGCGCAGGTACAAATGCTGCATTAACTCAGACGATTCTTGTCGGGTTAGTCAATTTCCTATTCACGATTCTGGCCATATGGCTTATTGATAAAGTCGGACGTAAAGCACTGCTATTAGTTGGATCAGCTTCGATGATGATCTGTCTCATTGTTATAGGTGCTGCTTTTCAAACAGGTCATACCTCAGGACCTTTGGTTCTCATCTTCATATTACTCTACGTCGCTTCCTTTGCCGTATCGCTTGGGCCTGTCGTATGGGTAATCATGTCGGAGATCTTCCCGAACCGAATTCGTGGTAAAGCTACAGCCATTGCTTCCATGGCATTATGGGTGGCTGATTATATCGTATCGCAATCCTTTCCACCGATGCTTGATTCCATTGGACCTGGAATTACATTCTGGATTTTCGGCGGCATGTCCTTGATTGCCTTCCTTTTCACTTGGCGTGTGATTCCCGAGACAAAGGGCAAGACGCTGGAAGAAATCGAATCATTATGGTCTGCACCAAACAACCGAACGACTCTTTAAGAGCCGTTCGGTTTTCTTTTTTTATATCGTATGGATCCGGTATGACTAGACTCAACATCTTAGAGAAACCGCGGTGTTTGGTACCGCTACGACGGTATGATGATAGGTTGCTACGACGATACGAAGATACGTTATTCTCCATCTAGTTCGAGCATTTAAGCAACAATAGCCGAGAATCGAATGAATTAACGGTAGAATTTCCAGTTGCATAGTTAAATAGTGGATTATTAGATTATTAACAGGAGTTATTCCAGGTAATTCGACCAGTAACCGATCACGAGTAAGATTAGTGCTTCAATCATTGTTAACAGAACGTGTGGGGCCGACCTATTGTGAATGCTCCATAATTACGTGAGTTTGTGGAACTTGATTGAGTTGCTGTTCCTGTGACGGTGACGGTGGCTGTTGCTCTTGTTGCTGTTGCCGTTACTGTTGCTGTTGCTGTTGCTGTTGCGGTTACTGTTGCATGCTGGGTTTTAGGATGAACCTAAAACTACATATAGACCGCTTATTTATAATAATTATAAATAAGTATTGATTATATTTTAAAAGTTGTTATCATATACTTATACAAATTATTTTATGAGGTGATTTCATTATTATGACTAACAATAACAACAATCTTACTACCAGTTGGGGTGCTCCTGTCGGAGACAACCAGAATTCTATGACCGCAGGGCCTCGTGGTCCGGTATTAATTCAAGATGTTCATCTCCTAGAGAAATTGGCTCATTTCAATCGGGAACGTGTTCCAGAACGTGTCGTTCATGCTAAGGGTGCCGGAGCTCATGGTTATTTCGAAGTGACCAATGACTTATCTCAATATACTAAAGCTGCCTTTCTTAATACCGTAGGCAAACGTACACCTATGTTCGCTCGCTTCTCCACGGTCGCTGGTGAACTTGGGTCTGCTGACACTGTTCGTGACCCACGCGGATTCGCTCTCAAGTTCTACACAGAAGAAGGTAACTATGACTTAGTAGGAAACAACACACCGGTATTCTTCATCCGTGATGCGATTAAATTCCCTGATTTCATTCACACACAGAAACGTCATCCACAGACTCATTTGAAGAGTCCAAATGCGGTATGGGATTTCTGGTCTTTATCACCGGAATCATTACACCAAGTCACCATTCTCATGTCCGATCGAGGTATTCCTGCAACACTAAGACATATGCATGGATTCGGTAGTCATACTTATAAGTGGGTTAATACTGAAGGTCAAGCGGTATGGGTGAAATATCATTTCAAAACAGCACAAGGTATTCAGAATCTTGATGTCGATCTAGCTGCTAAACTTGCAGGTGAGAATCCTGATTATCATACAGAAGATTTATTTAATGCCATAGACCAAGGAGATTTCCCAGTCTGGAATCTGCATGTTCAGATTATGCCATTAGAAGATGCTGATACGTATCGCTTCGATCCATTTGATGTTACTAAAGTGTGGTCCCAGAAAGACTACCCTCTGATCGAAGTGGGTCGGATGGTACTAGATCGCAATCCTGAGAACTATTTCGCTGAAGTGGAGCAAGCAACGTTCACTCCTGGATCATTTGTGCCTGGCATCGAAGCTTCTCCAGATAAAATGCTACAAGGCCGTTTGTTCGCTTACGGAGATGCACATCGTTATCGTGTTGGTGCCAACCATAATGCGTTGCCAATCAACTGCCCTTATGCTGCCAAAGTAAACAACAATCAACGTGATGGACAAATGCGTCCTGATAACAATGGTGGAAGTGCTGTATATTATGAACCCAATAGCTATGGTGGGGCTACAGAAGTACCTCAACATAAACCAGCTGAATTCGAAGTATCTGGGCAAGCAGCCAGCGTAGCTTATGATCAAGATGATCATTATACACAAGCCGGTGACTTGTACCGTCTAATGAGCGAAGATGAACGTACGCGTCTTGTTCGGAACTATGTTGGTGCTATGATGCCTGTAGATAAGGATGAAATCAAGATTCGCCAAATCGGTCACTTGTTAAAAGCTGATCCTGAATTCGGGCAACGTGTAGCCGAAGGACTAGGATTGTCGGTGCCACAGGCTTAAGAATCTTAGATGAATAGGTTGTAATTAAGGGAGTGTCCTGAAAGTCATTGATGAAATGACAAGGGGCACTCTTTTTTTCTAATCCTTTTAAATAAAAACAAAAAAAGCACCGATCCGAAGATCCGTGCTCTATGCCTTACAACTTCAACTATTTAAATGCAGGTACAGCAATTTCAGCATAATTGTCTTCAAAGAACTTTTTCACTTCAGGACTTGTCATTCTCTCAGCGAGCTTCTGAATCGGTGCTGAATCTACATTATCTTTACGAGCTACTAACGTAATCACGAAGTCAGAATCATCGCCTTCTGTAATCAAAGCATCTTTCTTAGGCGTCAAGTTTAGTGGCTTAGCATAGGCTGGCGTCATGGCAACAAGATCCACATCATCTAACGTACGAGCCAACATCAACAAATCTACCTCTTGAAATTTGAAATTCTTCTTATTCTCAATAATGTCTGCTTGTGTTGCATTAATACCTACACCTTCTTTTAACTTGATCAGACCACCTTTTTCAAACATTACAAGGGAACGTCCGATATTTGAAGGGTCATTTGCCATCGCAATCGTTGCTCCTTCAGGCAGCTCTTCTATCTTCTTATATTTCTTGGAGTATGCACCATAGATAGCATTATAGATGGGTTGTACAGGCACTAACTCACTCTTATTGGCTTCATTGTATTGATTCATATAAGGAACATGCTGAAAAAAGTTAGCGTCAACTTCCTTATTAGCTAAGGCATTGTTCGGTTGAACGTTATCTGACAGCACGACGATTTCAAGATTAATGCCATCTTCTTTTAACATAGGTTTTACAATATCCAATACCTCTGTCATTGGTGGAATAAGTGTAGCCACTTTCAACGTTACTTCTTCTTGAGTCTGAGCCTTATCCTCAGCCTGATTCTGGTCATTGTTGTTCTTATTCCCACATCCAGCCACAACTAACATCAATACAACAACCGCAATCAACATAAATGATTTATTTCTAATCAACTCAAAAACCCCCATTGTCTATTTTAACTCTGTATTATCTTTTATCTAACACTCTAGAAATAAAGCTACCCGTATACTGTATCGCTTGCACCAGAATAATCATAATAATGATCGTAAATATCATAATCTCTGTCTCAAACCTTTGATATCCATACCGGATCGCGAAATCTCCAATTCCACCCCCACCTACGATTCCCATCACCGTTGAATACGAGATGAAACTAATCGTAGATGTGGTTAATCCCAGCATGAGACCTGAACGTGCTTCAACGTACAGAAACTTGACGATGACCTGTAACGTCGATGCTCCCATTGAGGTAGCTGCTTCTATAACACCTTTGGGAACCTCCAAGAGTGACTGTTCCACTAATCTGGAATAATAAGCAATCGCCATAATGGATAAGGGTACAGAAGCTGCAAGTGTTCCTAACGCTGTTCCTACAACAAATCGCGTAAACGGAATGAGGAACACTACAAGTAGTAGAAAAGGGAACGATCGGACAATATTAACTACAATATTCATAATAGCGAACAAGACACGATTCTCATACAACTGACCTTTTCTGCACAAGTATAATAATGTCCCTACTGGAAGTCCTAATAATATGGCTGCAGCAATCGAAATTCCAACCATGACAAAAGTCTCACCAATCGCGTGCCATATCTCAGACTGAAATTGCATGATGTAGTCAAACATGAGTCTCCCTCACTTTATTCCCTGTTTGTGCCTCAGTCATGCTCAGAATATCATCGGGTGAAATACCATGCCCTAGCTCCGCCGTGAACGTTCGGACCAAACCACCGTTCTCCATCAACGATACCGTAGAGCACATATTCGTAACTACATCCATTTCATGGGTTACAATTACGACGGTAACTCCGAAATTACAGTTGATATGTTTCAGAACATCCAGAATTCCTGCCGTCGTTTGCGGATCTAGAGAGGATGTCGGCTCATCGCACAACAGTACCTTCGGGCGAGTGACTAGCGCTCTAGCGATGGCTACCCGTTGTTTCTGGCCCCCACTTAGACGGGATGGATATTCATCTGACTTATCCAGTAATCCGACAAAGTCCAAGTATTCTCGAACTCTTTCTAAGCGCTCCTTCTTCGGTAATCCAGTCATTTCGAGAGGAATCGCGACATTCCCACTTACCGTCCGATTATTAACCAGATTGAAAGATTGAAAGATCATCCCCATCGATCTACGTGCTTCACGAAGCTGCTTATCGGTCATCGCTGTCAGTTCCTGACCATCTACGATCACCGTACCTTCGTCAGGTCTTTCCAGTAAATTCATCATTCGCAAGAGCGTGGATTTCCCTGCTCCACTACTGCCGATGATGCCATATATTTCTCCTGCTCCCACTTGAAGCGATACAGAATCTATGGCTTGAAAATGACTATTTGATGTAACAAATGTTTTGCTCACTTGATGCAAAGAAATCATCAAGAGTATCCTCCTTTTGTAGGGATAGCTTATTCATTCACATCATGAACGAATATATAGTAACCTATGTAAGTCCTAGACAAACAAAAATAATGCCCACAAGACATATCGTCTAAGCGAGCGTCGTATCCACATTTGGCTATCAAGATTATCATCATTCTAGAAAATGACAATCTTCACCTAGTATACCACAATTTCTACGTGATATATTTCATATAATTAATGATTACAATCGGATTCCCCTCTTATTATCTTGCAATAAACCTTTGAAGTTGTTCGTCTTGGTCAATACGATCTCTTACACACTCCGTTATTGTAACCCATCCTCAACATTGTTATAATTTAATAAAATATTAATAGAATAAGGGTGTGACCTACATTTGTTAAAAGAATTTAAAGATTTCGCGCTTAAGGGAAATGTCATGGATCTTGCTGTTGCAGTTATCATAGGAGCTGCATTCGGAAAAATTGTTTCTTCTTTGGTCGATGACTTACTGATGCCCTTAATTGGGATACTTCTTGGGGGACTAGACTTCTCAGGTCTGCAATATCCTCTAGGTGATGCCGTTCTGAAATATGGTTTATTCATACAGACCGTTATTGATTTCGTCATTATTGCGTTCTCTATCTTCTTATTTATTAAAGTGTTAAGTAGATTTAAACGCAAGGAAGAAATTAAGGCTTCTGAGCCACCAGCTCCTTCTAACGAAGAACGATTACTTACTGAAATCCGTGACTTGTTGAAACAACAACGACAAGGAATGGATAACTAGCATTCAACCCTCAGCTAACAGAAAAGCAAACTCAATTTCGTCTCAAAAGTCTACTCCAAATCTATAATACTTTCATATATTGTTATCATCTCATATAAGGAGTGATAGCAATGCCAATCAATAATGACAATCTTCGACTCTCCCTGTTTGCAGGAGCCAACTATACAGGGAGAAACATTGTTTTTAGAAACGGAGGAGTAGCCGTAAAGAATCTAGGAGCCTTACGATTCAACAATCTACTCACTAGTTTTAAAGTTAACAACACCATGGTTCCACAAAATGTAACCTTAGTTCTTTTCTCTCGAAATAACTTCAAAGGTTCATACCGGATCTACACTGGAAGAACGAATGTAGCTAACTTAAGTACAACGAACTTCAACAATGTGACTTCATCATTTATTCTCGTAGGTACTAGATTGACAGAAAGCCAAGTTCTCGAAATTCAACGTACCGGTGTTCTTCCTTGTGAAGTTCTAGTCATTACTAGACAACAACAGAGCACCAAAAAATGCTAATGGTTTAAAGAAAACTAAATGTAAGATCAAAAGTTCTGGGATAGCTAACAAGCGATTCCAGATTTTTTTGATTATTTAAGCTTTAATTCATGGGAATGGTGATCTTTACCCTGGGGCATAATTCAATAGATACCTATAGAAAGGAGAATGATCATGAGAGCCGTTACATATCAGGGAGCGAAAGATATACAAGTTAAGGAAGTCCAAGATCCTACTTTACAGAATAAAGACGATATCATTGTTCGTATCACATCAACAGCCATCTGCGGTTCTGATCTCCATATTTATCTTGGTGCACTACCTGCCGATAAGGACTACGTGATTGGTCATGAACCGATGGGAATCGTTGAAGAAGTCGGATCTGAGGTCACGAAGGTGAAGAAAGGCGATCGTGTCGTACTTCCTTTTAACATTTCATGTGGGCATTGTTATTACTGTCAGCACGATTTAGAAAGCCAATGTAACAACTCTAATCGAAATCCTAAGGTAGATACGGGTGGATACTTTGGATTCACAGATCGTTATGGTAACTATCCTGGAGGACAGGCCGAATATTTACATGTGCCCTATGGAAATTTCATGCCTTTTGTTATTCCAGAGTCATGCGAACTTGAAGATGAGGCCCTATTATTTATGTCTGACGTTCTTCCCACAGCTTACTGGAGTGTAGAGCATTCGGGTATGAAACCCGGAGATACGGTGACGGTTCTAGGTTGTGGCCCTGTTGGGTTAATGGCGCAAAAATTCGCTTGGATGAAGGGTGCATCAAGAGTTATTGCGGTTGATCATGTTCCTTATCGCTTACACCATTCAACTTACTGGAGTCTATGGTTCTGTCTATAACATGTTCCCTCTAGGAAGTATGTTTGAAAGAAATATCACCCTGAAGATGGGACAAGCACCGTGATGCTTATAAAATGTTCTATGAGCATGAAGATGATTGCATCAAGGTTATCCTGAAACCTTAAATAAACTCTCACGTTAGGGAAAATATGATTCTCCCTTGATTAGATAACTCACCTATGATCTATTCAAGGGAAATCACGTATTTTAAATATCTTTTAAATTGCGTAGTGTCTGAATGACATGATCCACAACCTCAGGGATATCTCCCATCTGATCCTCATTTATTTTACGCTCAAATCTTACCTCAATGGTATTCATATAGCCTGAGGGATCTTGACCATATACATAACTTAACGTTTGTGTCGGTGTTGTCGGCGATTTCCAGATCTCTAGGAGGGCCTGATTAACCTGAACACACTGTGTCTCCACATTACGAATTGGCATATAGAATCGTAGACGCAACGTGCAACCCGGTTCCTCACCTGGTAACTCTAGGATTTCAGCAGCTAGATCCTGGAGTGATACCTCTAAAGAAATCTCAGCTGTTATATCTGTATATTCCGCCAATACGAACTGGATAACGAATTCCCTCGACATAACCGACATTTCCATCCGGTCCAACCGATTGACCATCTGAATGGTACCATCCAGATTATCCAAATCGTATAACGTATTCTCAAAAGAGACCTTTAAATTGTCGTAAACGGTAGGATCATACATCTGAATGACGATCCGCTGGATATTGAAGACCAATCTGACGTCTAGCTTCTTCCATAACCTCGGCTACGGCTAATGAATTCGCATGAGAATTGATGGATCCATCTCGTTGCCCTCTCGCTAGCAATCCAATAAACTCCTGAATTTCATAGTACATGGATTCATGGAGTTGCGGTCGAGTTAGATCTTCAATCGTGCCATCTCTATAATGAATTTTCACATCGTACGGCTGACTAATTTTATCAATCACCATCGTTCCGTTCTCACCATGGATCTCAGCAGGTAAATAGGAATCTGTAATCTTAGAATGCATAACAACTGCATCCATATCGTTATATTTCATGACCATACTTCCTTCACCATCAACACCTGAAGATAACATCACACCCACAGCACGAACTTCATCTGGCTTACCGAATAAGGTCACCATCGGATAGAGACAATAAATACCTAAATCCATTAATGAACCGTTCGAATATATTGGATTAAAAGCATTCAGAATCGTACCTTGTTTAAACGCATCATAACGTGATGAATACTGACAATATCCTGCAAAATAACGCCGAACCTGTCCTATTTTATACAAATTGTCCTTCATGATCTTGAAATTCGGCATTAACGTCGATTTCAAAGCTTCCATTAGTAGCACGTCGTTCTCCCTAGCAACCTTAATCATTTCTTTCATCTCAGTAGCATTAGAGGCCATAGGCTTCTCACATAGGACGTGCTTCCCATGATTCATACATAGAATTGCTTGTTGCGCATGAAATGAATTCGGACTAGCAATATACACAGCATCAATTAGATCACTTGAAGCCATTTCTTCTATATTCGTGAATACCTTAGGATGATTATATTGAGCAGCAAACGTGTTGCCTTTATCTTCTGTTCTCGAGTACACCGCCGTAAGAGCAAATTCCTCTGTCTCCAATGCTGCAAGGATGAAACGTTCAGTTATCCAGTTAGTTCCAATAATACCAAATCGTATCATAATTTTATCTCCCCATCCCTCATGTGATCTTTGTAATATCATTCTCTCATTCTCCTATCTTCATGTCCAATATTTAAGCTAACATTGTGCAATTGCTCCCCTATAGAGAAAGAAATGCAAACGTTTGTCCCATCAAAATAAGGTCACCACTACCGATTTCCATGAATTTTTTGTGAAAATAGGTCATTTTATCTTATATGCATAGATTTTCCATGGATAAGTATGCTAATATATGGGCGTAATCGCTTACATGTTTATTTGAAATCGATTATGAAGCAAACGTTTGCATCGAGAGAAGTACTACATCATATTGCTAATGGATTAACCACAATGAGAGATGATTAGGGGGCTTGTCAAATGAATGAGAATACATTACCGACAGTAGCTTACTTTAGCATGGAGTATGGACTTCATTCCGATTTCAAAATGTATGCTGGTGGTCTAGGAATTCTAGCCGGTGACTACATCAAGGGTGCAAAAGATATTCAAATGCCGATTGTCGCAATCGGTGTGAAATGGAAACAGGGTTATACAGACCAAAGGATTGATGCGGACGGAAACCCTTACGATACTTACCATAACTACGTTTACGACTTTCTAGAAGATACGGGTGTAAAAGTAACTGTTAAAGTCAGAAACATTGATGTCATCTGTAAAGTCTGGAAAACAGAACATTTCGGAAATAACCCTCTGTACTTACTTGATACAGATATTCCTGAGAACAATGATGCTTGGATTACCGGTCAGCTATATGGTTGGTTCGGCGAAGAACGTATTGCCCAGGAAATCGTTCTAGGTATAGGTGGAGTAAAGGCCATGCGTGCGTTGGAAATCCCAATTGACGTCTACCATTTCAATGAGGGGCATGCAGCTCTTGCTGCTACCGAATTAATTCGCGAGAAGATGTGTACGGGAGATACGTTCGAAGAAGCATGGAAAGCAACAAAGGAAGAAGTCGTATTTACTACACACACTCCGATTAAAGAAGGTAATGAGACACATCCATTAGAGCGTCTTGAATATATGTCGGCTTTCAATGGCTTGACTCGCGACCAAATGGAGCGTATTGGTGGCAATCCTTTTAACATGACTGTCGCTGGCTTACGTCTATCACGCATTTCTAATGGCGTAGCAGAACTTCATGCGGATACCTCCAACAAAATGTGGAAGGAAGTTTCCGGACGTTCCCCAATTATTGCGATTACGAATGCTATTCACACACCAACGTGGGTTGATGAACGTATTACTCGTGCCTTTGAAGATGATGGCGATTTGTGGGCAACCCATATGGATCTTAAACAAGAATTAATTGATTTCATCCAAGATCGCTCTGGTATTCAATTAGATGTAAATAATCTGCTCATCGGATTCTCTCGTAGAGCAGCACCTTACAAACGAAGTGATCTGATCTTCTCTACTCCTGAAATCATTGAGCCTTATCTAAAATCAGGTAAAGTACAAATCGTGTTCTCTGGCAAAGCTCATCCTTTAGACGATAACGGCAAAAAAATTGTTAGTAATCTAGTCTCCATGATGAAGAAATATCCGAAGAGTGTCGTATTCTTAGAGAATTATGATATGACTATTGGAGCAATGTTAACTCGTGGATCTGATATTTGGCTCAACAACCCTCGCAGACCACTTGAAGCAAGTGGAACTTCCGGCATGAAGGCGTCAATGAATGGTGTATTGAATTGCTCAATTCTGGATGGTTGGTGGCCAGAGGCTTGTATTGATGGAGTCAATGGATGGCAAATTGGTGATGGCTTTGAGACGACAGATTTCGAGCTATTAGACCGTCATGATACGGAGGCTCTATACGACACTTTACTTAACAAAGTGTTACCTACGTACTACGAGAACCGTCCAAAGTGGGTCGAAATGATGAAGCAGAGCATTGAAACTACTCGTCACGAGTTCGCAAGTAAACGTATGTTAGAGCAATACTTTAACCTCATGTACATTAAATAGGAAATCGTTAAACGCGATAAGCCGGTCATCTCATGTTTGAGATTGAACGGCTTTTTTTCTTATGTAATTCTAAATTGTTAAAAGATATCTATCTTTTCTGAAAATAAAAGGGATTTTCAGTTAAATTGTCGAATTATCGTGAAAATACATAGTTCATTTAACATAATAGTCACATTCAAAAAAGGAAATATGCGATGGAAAAATGAAGCGATCATGCATTAGAATAAAGACTTTCGTGGTTGAACATGTTTCTGTTGATTCATTTTACTAGGTAACTTCCATGCCGTCACGATGGCGAACAAGATAATTACAACATCCATTCCATTAAATAATCCCGTAAAATTGTAGTTAAAAAAGTGGAAAGTCTGACTATTCATAATCCCTTTAAATCCATCATTTAATATGTAACTGATAATAATATACTTCCCAAGTATTATCCCGGCTAAGCAAGCAATGACTGCAATAATCTGATGTGCCCGGGTAGTCTGTTTCTTCGCTAATACAGCTACCGTATATCCTGTCAGTCCACCAATTGCCCATGCTATAATTCCTAATTCATATTCAGTTAGGATCGCGATCGTTGCCCAGATCGCACCCCCAATGATTGCAGCTATTACCGCCCCAATGACAGGTAACATCAACATCGTTTTCTTTCTTTCCACCATGAAGTTCGCCTACCTTTTCTATTTATAGATATATGAACAATTCCCGCTTTTTTAATAATATCAGATATCAAGTAATATAAAGTCAACTAATTGTAATATACCTGCAATCTAATTTTCATCTGGCATTAATGTAGTCAAGGTACAATGAAGTTACCCCTTTTAGTATATATAAATATAGAACCCACAGCCCGTTGCTGTGGGTTCCTTTTTTTTATTTAAACCATCCTTTTTCCTTGAATTGTGTGATGGCTTCAATTCGATTACTTACGCCAAGTTTATCAAGAATAACGGAAATGTAGTTGCGAACCGTTCCAGTCGTAATAAACAATTGATTTGAAATTTCTCTTGTATTTTTGCCATCAGCAATCAATTGGAGAACTTCCTTCTCTCGCTCCGTCAGTGGACTTTCCTGACCATACGCATCATCTACAAGCTCCGGCGCATAAATACGTCGTCCCGCCATGACACTGCGAATGCAACTTGCAAGCTCTTCGCTTGGGCTGTCTTTTAACATATAGCTACTGACACCCGCTTTGAGCGCACGCTCGAAATATCCAGGTCTAGCAAACGTCGTTAGGATGATCACCTTGCAGTTGAGCTCTTTGAGTTCCTCAGCTGCATCCAATCCACTCTTCGCTGGCATCTCAATGTCCATGATGCATATGTCCGGTTGATGAAGGTGAACCATAGCTATTGCTTCGACACCGTTACTTGCTCTTCCTACAACCGTCATATCTTCTTCCAAATCAAGCAGAGACGCAAGTGCCCCCAACAGCATACGCTGATCTTCGGCAATGACTATACGAATCATACCTCCATCTCCTTTTCTGGTTTCTTCACAACGTTTGGTACTGTAATGATAAGTGTTGTTCCCTCGTCCGATTGAATCTCAAGTGTCCCATTTACGAATTCAAGCCTTTCCATCATACCCTTCAGTCCGTTACCACTATAGGATCTCTTCAAATCATCCGTAGCAATACCAATCCCATTATCCTGCACTCGAATGGAGAGATTCGTTAGGGATGACTCCAGGTAAATCGTACAAGAGGAAGCCTCGCTGTGCTTCACTACATTCGTGACCGCTTCCTTGAGACACATACTTAGCACATTTTCCGTAAGCAATGAGGTGTTCTTCAACTGAGGATCACCTTCAATGTTGCATTCAATTTCAGCCGCTTTTAAAATCTGACTAACTCGATACATTTCATCTTCTACTCTTGTCCCTCGCATTTCAGTAACCAATTCCCTGACTTCCTTTAATGCACTTCTGGCTGTTTGACGAACGTCATTTATCTCTTCTTGGGCCCGCGTGATATCTTTGGTCATTAATTTACTAGCTAGATCACTCTTCAATCCAATAAGGGACAGCTTCTGACCCAACGTATCGTGTAGATCACGTGCAATTCGCTGACGCTCCTCTAACTTGACCAACTCTGAAATTCGCTTGTTCGCATCCTCAAGCTGGCCCTGAAGCTTATCACTTTTGTTCCGGTTATATGTATTGACAGGTAATAAAATAACCCCAATCAGACACATCACAATAAACGGGAACTGCGTAATAAATAAGGGAATCTGAGCAACAAATCCATAATTGATACTTATAAATGTCGTGACAAGATGAATACAATACAGCGTTATAAATCCCGCTTTATTCTGAATGTTACCGATAAAAAGGGCTAAGAAGATAGCAAAATAAACATAACCAAATACAATGGTCATGCCTATAGAGATGATAATCTGTATGCTCGTCCAGAAGTATACCTGCCACCCTTTAGTTATAAAAGACAACACATAACATCCCATGAACGCAATAATCATAACGATCCCTGAAGCTACATGATATGGAGACGATGCACGAAATATAAAGTAAAAAGGGAGGATGCAAAAGACGACCCACACATAAGGACTAAGTCCAGTATTTTTATGAAAAATTTGATACCATTTCAGCATGGTCTTCACACCCTCTTTTTGTATGCCAATTACGTTGGATTAGATTCTAATCTATATAGTTTACCATATTTCATTATTTTTCTTGTAGATTAGGCCGAGGAACATTTAATTTCTCTGCTACAGAATTCATATGAAGACGACGCTTCATCTCACCAAAGCTAATGAAGGTCTTATTGTTCTCATCCCATAAGCGGAAATGAAGTGATTTCAAACTCGTACTTAGTGTGATCGTAGTCGCATGTTGAAGAGGGGGTGTTGCATTGTGCGCCTCTTCCAAATGATAGTTCGGCACCTTCGGACTCAAATGGTGAACGTGATGGAACCCAATATTACCTGTGAACCATTGAAGGACTTTAGGAAGTTTGTAATATGAACTTCCGTCTACTGCGGCTTTTACATAATCCCATTCATCTTCGTTCTCAAAATAAGAATCCTCGAACTGATGTTGGACATAGAACAACCAAATGCCAAGACATCCGGCTACGAAGAAAACTGGACCTTGAATCATCACAAACGCTTGCCAACCTGTAGCCCAGATCAATAGGGAATAGATCACTACAATAGAAATATTCACGACGTAAGTATTGATGCGTTCCTTGCGTTTTGCTCCTTTACGGTTGAAGCGATATTGAACCAAGAATACACTAATCGGTCCCAATCCAAACATGACTAATGGATTACGATAGAAGCGATATGCCAACCGACGCCACTTAGAAGCCTCTATATATTCATCCACGGTCAGAAGCCACATATCTCCTGTACCCCGTTTATCTAGATTACTACTTGTTGCATGATGCATGGAATGGCTATATTTCCACTGTTCGTATGGAACTAACGCAACGATCCCTGTAATCGTTCCAACGATTTTATTAGCTAGTTTACTTTTAAAGAAAGATTGATGTGTACAATCATGGCAAATGATAAAAGTTCTGATTACAAACCCAGATGTGACGATCGCTAATATTAGGGTCAGCCAATAAGAAACGGAAAGACTTAGATAGGCTGCATACCAGAGTACTACTAATGGTCCTAATGTATTTATAAGCTGTCTAACACTCGATTTCATTTCGGTTTTTTCGTAAGGGGCGACCTTTTTCCGTAAGTTAACTTGTTTGGCCTCGGTCATGACTTGTTTCCTCCTCAGATATACGCTTTCTATTAACGTATTACAATGTCAGCGTAGTTTACTCCATTTAGTATATGATATAGATCACCATCGTTGTAGTCATAAACGTCAACTCATGAGTATGACAAACGTCATGTTCTAAATGAGCTTATTGCGGATTCCATTTAACTTAGGTGGATAAAATACTTGTATGTATTGCGAAATAAACTAAAAGACCTTCAGGTGTTGAAGGTCCTTTTCTAATCTTTACTTGTTTGCTATTCATTTATTCCTACAGTTCTACGATTTCGTATTTCATTGGATTTTTTAAGGCCATCTAGTGTCAGAACTTTTAAGAACAACTTGTCCTTTGGGTTGAGCTCTTCCACCATAAATAGTCACTGTATAAGTGCCTGAAGGAACGAGTGGCATAAAATCATTATTTAAAACTTCTACTATTTGACCTACTGGAACTTTTGTATTAAAAATAACCGTTTTCTTACTGTTGTGCATAACTTCCACTCTAAATGGTTGAGTTCCTCTATTTTTTGCATACAGTTTAATATTTGGATATCCAATTGTTACAGAATAAGAGGTTACTGGGTCCGTTGTATCCCCATTTAAATTCCAAGTTAGTATATCTTTGAGTGCATAAGGAACAATCATTTCATTTCCTTTATTGGATTTATAATCGACATTATTTGCCGAAACCATGGCACTATCAGCTGAGACTACAGTGGCGATAGATAACATTAGTACAGAAGACATTAGTAGTGAAACGAGTTGTTTTTTCATTAATGATAAACCTCCAAGTAGCTTGTATTTTGTGGAATAATATATAAAACGTTTATATACGGAGAAAGTTACACTTTTTAATATAGAAAAACCTCCCTAGCTCAACATTGAGCATAAGGAGGTTTTTGCGTGTTTCACTACATTTTGTTGAGTAAGTTCACAATGGCTTGAGCACTTTCCGCGCGACTTGTATCTTTTTTAGGCACGAATGTGTTCTTACTTTGTCCGTTCATCAACCCAAGTGATGTTGCTGCTCGGACCTGTTCAAGGGCCCATGTACTAATCTGTTGTTCATCGCTGTAGGTAGCTGTCACATCATTAGGGATCGATGTTTCAGCGTTATTCAGCTTATAAGCACGTACGATCATCACAGCCATTTCTTCACGTGTGATGGTCTCTAACGGTGCGAATGTAGACTCAGTCTTACCCTTCACTAGACCATTATGGTACGCAGAGGAAATTGCTGAAGCATACCAAGCGTTCTGATCAACGTCCTTGAAAGATACACTACCTTGATCTTCTATGCCCAGAGCGCGAACAAGCATCGCTGCAAACTGAGCTCGAGTCAAGCGTTGTGCTGGACTAAACGTACTATCCGTCGTACCTTCGACAACATGTTTGGCTGCTAGTTCCTTGACTGCTGCTTGTGCCCAGTGACCGTTCATATCTGCAAACGATTTACTGTATTCTACTACCGCATACTTGCTGAAATGATACACATCTATTTTTAACTTGCTGTTGTCCCAATATCCACCGACGTATTCCAATTTACCGTTATCCCCAATAAAATACCCACCTAGAAGTTTTGCATCTACGGATGGATCCACGTTGAAGATTAACGTGATCGGGGTTAGGAACCGATCGATCTTCACTTCTTTCCCATCCTTTGTTTTGACGGACAGACTGAAATGGTACATCTTACTTGCTAGTTTCACCTTGGTGTTCGAACTATCTGATTGACCAATAAGAGATTGTGCTACGGATTGTTCCACTTCATCCAGTTTGAACGAAATGATCGCACCCTCCGATTGATCAGCGGAGATTGATTGTTGAATGGCCTTCAATAACGATGAAGGAATTTCAACTGTGAAATCTCCTTTGTGGATTACGATTGGATTAGATCCTACTAACTCCGCAGACTTCAACGGTAGAAGAACCCCATTCTCTTTGTCTCCAAGATCAATGGTTACTGTCCCTTTCGCATTCTTTAGTAACTCCTCACTGACGTTCCTCTGTGTTATTTGATTACTAGCACCCGTATTATTTCCAGAATTACTACCCGCTCCAGGTTCACTTGGTGGAGTCGTTACTGGTGGAGTCACTGATGCAATAGTTGCAAGAATAACGGTTCCACCTTCATTCATTCCTGGAAGACTGAAACTTACTTTATTATCGTTCGTTACGTTGTAGACTACTCCACTGTACTCGTCTTTGACTTGGCTTCCAGCTTTAAACGGTACAGGAAGAATAACGTTCTGCGCCGTTGTCTTTGTATTGATGACTGTGACGATATTCTCACTATTCAGATTTTTATTGAATGCCATATATCCTTGTTCGTTAGAAGCAACAATGGAAGTCCGTGTTCCCTTGGAGAACAATTTGGAATACTTAGCGCGGATGTTCAGCAACTTCTGGTAATGATCATGCAATGGTTTCTCCGCATCTAACTGATCCCACGGCATATCTGCACGATTCTCACTGAATTGTCCTTTACTCATATCTACTGCATTGTTACCCGAACGTCCTAATTCTTCACCATAATAAATGACAGGCTGTCCTTTAGAGGTGATTTGAAGCGCAGCAGCGATCTTCAGCTTGCCTTTGTCTCCACCTACGTAATCGTTCAAGAACCCGTTCTCATCATGACTGCTTAGGAACTGCCCCATCGTTCTCGTGTTATCCATTCGTGCTTCTCGATTAGCAAGATAAGCTTCTACCGATTCAATCTTTCCGTTTGCAAAGTCTCTTGCATTCTCATTGAAACTGAAATCAAGAAGACTGTCCATTTGGCCACTTTGGAGATTTCCTCCGTCACTTTCTACGCTTGCACCGTAGTATTCACCGATCATTTTGAATTCCGGATCAATCGTAGTCAATGCATTCTTGAACGCTTTCCATGTTGTCTCATCCACATGTTTCACGGTATCTACCCGGAAATAATCAATTGTATCTCCACGTTCTGTTTGTGCACGATTCAACCAGCCTGCCTGCCAATCAATTAATTGTTGGCGAACAACTGGATCCTCTGTTTTAAAATCAGGAAGTTGAGCGAGTTCTCCCTTCATTGGATCTTCATCCGATGTTATGCCATCTGTTCTCAGCATGTTGGCGAAACGATCCTTATCATCCTGCGTGATACCAGGACGACTATCATCCGCTTTAAGACCATAGCCCGTATGATTTAATACGACGTCTACCATAATCTTAATCCCTTTATCATGAGCTGTATCAATGAGCTCTTTGAACGTTTCTATATCGCCAAGATGTTCATCAATCTTCGTAAAGTCTTTAGCCCAATAGCCATGATAACCATACTGTTTACTGTTGAAATCAAGCCCCTTATTGAAGTCAATGTTGTCAACAATAGGGGTAATCCACAATGTGTTAATACCTAACTGCTGCATATAATCTAGCTTGTCGATCAGACCTCTAAAATCACCACCATGGTAAGCTTCTAGATGACTCTTATCAACATCCTGATTATTTGTTGAATCACCATCCTGGAATCGGTCCGTTAGCGCGAAATAGATTCGGGCCTCATCCCAATCGAAATCGAGTTCTCCATTAGACGTTCTCGCTTTGACCTCTACCTTTGCAAGATGCTTATGTTTATTTCCGAATGGATCGACTAAGGTGATTGGTATTTCTTTGATTCCCGCAGTAATAGAATCCTTCACGGTAATCGTCTGCTCCATCAGTTCCGTATCAAGTTTAACTTGAGAAGGTCCACCCAATAACGAAAGATCCATAAAAGCTTCCTTATAAGTTATCACTACATCTGATGATACATTTAACTTCAGCACTGCACTTGTGTTAGACGTAAGTGAAGGCGGGTTAACTGTCGAGAGAATCGTTACAACCGGAATATGATATTCCACAACCGATTTGCCATTTATAGTATTATGCGGATCCGTAATTTCGTTCGTTTTGCCATCCTTCGTTACCAAGAAAGAGTACTCATAAGTACCCTCAACGACATCAGTCAAAGTATAACTAAACCATTCCTTCATTGGATCGTAAGTCATATCGTATTCAATACCGTTAATCTTCACCTTTGTATTTGTGATCTTCGTCATTTGACCACTTTCAAATAGTTCATCGTCTCTGTACATAAACGTAATGTTTCCATCATTCAGAATAGGTCCTCTGATGCTTGGCAGAATATCAAGTTCTTTGACCATACTCGTCACATTCACTTTGGTAAACATATCTCCAGGTGTCACCGAAATAAGACGATCATCCTGAATATCTTGCTTGCCCGTGTTCCAATCTGTCCCTTTACGAAGAACGAATCCGACGCTTGTAGCTTGAGGTGCAATTTCAATCATCACACTCGCCACACCGTTCTCCACTTTTTCAAAATCAATCTGATCATTCTTCACGCCCGTATTCCATACCCATAGATTCCAATCCGTATAATCACGATCTGGACGGATATAGTTCAATTGGACATAACGTTTACCTTCAGTTGCAGTAACAGTGACTGTAACTTGGGATGATATCCCACCATAAGTAACTGTAATCGTTGCTGTCCCTTTAGCGACTGCTTTCACTAAACCTTTGGTAGTCACGGTAACCACTTGGCTATTACTTGAAGCGTAAGTAGCTGTGTTAGTTATCGTTCTCTTGCTATTATCATCGTATTTCGCATAAGCTGCTGTCTGATGCGTCTTGCCTACTTCTAGCGAGTAGTTCGCTTTGTCCAGTTCTAATGAACTCAATACCGCCGCTGCAGCATCTTGTTTGATAATGACGGATGTTAACGGTTCAAGGGTGATCGTATTTCCCGTAAGTGAAAATCCCGATTGGGTAGTAACCGCTTCGATCCCTGCCTCATCGTTATCTACGATTACCTTACCTGTTGTTAAATCTTCACTAAGCGTCAGCGTTCTTGACTTGTTATCTGCATTCACAAATACATAATAATTGCCTGTTCCATCTGTTGCTTTATTCTTGTAGGCGATGATACTGTCACTTGCGTTAACTTCCGGTGCTGAGATCAAGGTGACGTTGGTATCTACTAAAGACTTATCCCCTAATCTGAAAGCATCGGTCGATTTCCTTAATGCTATCAATCCTGCTGTATATTCTCTTGTCATATTATTCTCAGGGTATTGCGCTTCGTTTGTGGCCTTGTTCCAATCAAACATGTTAATAGCATCGGATGAATCATAGGAATCATGTACAAAATACCCAAATACATGGCCTGTGTCATCTGCTAATTCATGATATTTCTGTTCTGGCTTCCCTGGTGCCTTCCATTGTTTCGTACGTCCGTATTCTTGACCCGCATGGAAAAAGGCTGTCCCTTGAGATGTTAATACCATCATATTCCCAAGTCTCACACGTTTAAGAATTTCCTCATCATTTGCAGGTATAGAAGGATCCTTTTTAATAGATTGTGCAATGACATCATATAAAGGTAGATTGTCATGTGCCTCAATATATGACACCATATCGCCAGGATCATCAGCTGGTGTATTACTTGGCTGTGCTTTGATGTTGTTAAAGATTGTCTTGATATCCCGTGCACCACCAGTAATAAATCTTGGCTCACCTTCACTGCCAAATCCCGATTTCAATTCATTTCTGATCTCGTCTGAGAAAACACCTACACTGTCGGTTTTATCCATCCAGTCCTGATCCGCGCCTTTTCCTGCCAACGAAGGATCTGATGCTGCTCCACCGAACGTTTTCCAACCTTCACCGATAAATAAGGCGTTAGGATTGATTGCCTCTGCTGCATCATAGGCATTCTGTACTGCATCATAGGTGGCATCACCCATCATATCCCAGCGCATGCCATCTATTTTGTATTCATCGAACCAATATTTAACAGAGTCTACCATCAATTTCTCTGCCATCTTATGGCTTGTTGCTAGATTATTTCCGAACCCTCCAATATTGTTACCATTCGCATCTTGGAAGGCATAATAATTAGGAACAATATCATTCAAAAGACTTGCTTGAGCCATATGAGTATATACGACATCTAACACTACGCCCATACCGGCTTCATGAATGGCATCGATCATCGCTTTTAACTCTTTTATTCTCAGTTCCGGGTCTGTAGGGTCTTCTGAGTAAGCGCCATCCGGTGAGAAGTAGTTGTGTGGGTCATAGCCCCAATTGTATTCATTATCTTGTGCTGAGTAATCCAATTCTCTTTGTTTCATCGCACTTTCATCCCCGTAATACCATGCCATTACAGGAAGTAATTGAATGTGTGTAACTCCAAGGGATTGGAGATAATCAAGTTTGTTTTTGAAAGCATCAAAAGATCCCCATGTTGCATTGTTTAGATCATTCTCAATCGTTGGATCTGAAGTGAAGTCTCGCACATGGATTTCCCAGATGATAGCATCTTCTCTTTTCTCATACCCTTTAATATCCGCATAGTCAAAATCTACTGGATCCGTTCTACTTAAGTCCACGATCGCCGCTTTTCCTACAGCATCTCCATCCGGACCCTTAACTCCCTTCGTATCCACACTGAATTCGGCCATGGATTTAGCATATGGATCAAGTACCTGATTCGTATCCCCATTATTCGTCACTTCATATTGATAGAAATAGCCTTTGAGGTCGGTTACATGAGCTCCTACCAGATCACTTGGGGCAACCTTGGCGGACCATACACCCTTTTCCTCCTTAGCTAAGTTAACGCTTCCTATCAATTGCGTAGAATCAACTTTGTTATATACGTTCGCAACGACAGAACTTGCCTTAGGTGCCCATAGTTTTAAAGTTACACTTCCTGCCTGATAGGTTGCTCCGAGATCATCACCCTGATAGTTGTACATTTCATCGATCATTCTCCACCCCGTGAGAGCGGTTACGGTAATTCCTGAATAAGTGATACTTAACGGAGCATTCTCCATTAAGAATGGAGTTGTATTTACTTCGATTGCTGTTGAACTAGTGATCTGAACGTTATTGACTGTTACGGCATCCCCGTTCTTGTCCGTTATCTTCAGCCCACTTTTCAATGCTCCTTCTTCCAATCCATCTGTCATCATGAAATTTACAAGTAATTTACTTTCAGATAAGATCTCTGCGGACACAAGACCCGTAGGTACCTCACCAAAAGGAGAAACGTATACCATATTATCGCCTTGTTTAATCCATAACTGATTATATCGGTCTAACAGATTAAAGTTCCTGTTCTCCTCTTTATCTGCATCACCCAAGGTACGATTTACTACGAAAAACCCCATTTTCTTAGCATTATTAATGAGCGGGATATCGACATAAGCCCCATATTTATCAACTTGACCTGCTGGGAAAGGAATTGCACCTGTAGGCCATCCTCCAGAAGGACTCGCTACGTCTTCCCAATTCCATACTCCATAGGGACTATAGTTATTGTCTGCTCTTTGATAATGTACACGAACCGTATTAGTAGGAATATCCACAGGTTCATACGGAGTTACCTGATCTGAGCCCTCTTTCATCCATACTTCATTCATCTGAGACGTCGTTATTGAAATTTTCTTGTCGCCACCATCTTTGTCCCCGCTTACACGGTTTACAACGATCGCGCCAATGCTTTTGGCTGTACTAGTGAGTGGAATATCTACAAAAGCACCATAACTGTCTACCTGTCCAGCCGGGAATGGCGTTGCTCCTAGTGCCCACCCGCTTGATGGTGATGTAACATCACCCCATAACCATAATCCAAGATTCGCATAATTGCCGTCCGTTCTATTATAGTGAACCCGTAGGTGATCTGCCGGTATTAGATCTGTCGGATCTATATTGTCTACAGGTTTAGAATAGTCTGTTGTCACACTATGATCAATCGCGTTGAAATGAAAGGTTACATCCGTATCTTTAGCAAGACTTAGTTGTTCTTTGCTAGTAGGATACATTGGATCGGTGGTAAGGTCTGTCCCAAGAATTACTTGAAACTCATAATCTCCTGCATAGACTGCCTTGGTTACGGAGTAAATATGATTAAATGTATTATCGTACATAATAGCTTGGGCATCTGTAGCAGACCAATCGCCAGCATCACCCATTTCAGTCTGTAAATCACCAATAATTCTAGGAAGTTTATCTTGATTGGTTATAAGAGGAGTATAGTAGGTAGAATCTGCAATTCTGTGGGTGTTACCGTTGTAGTAGAATGTCACTGCTGTATCTTGCTTTAGAATAATACTGATGTTTCCTCCAGCATTAACCCCAGCTGTGTTGGAATAGTTATCAAATCCATAACTAACATCCCACTTCCCATCCATAGCTACTTTGTATTCATAAGTGCCAGCGGGTAAAGTACCTGTAAACTGATAAAATCCATTACCTACGTTAATCATTTCAGTTGCTGCGGCGGCTGGGTCCCAGTCACTAGTGGCTCCCAAGGCAACCTGTAAATTACCAACTAATACGACCTTGCTCGGAGCAGCGGCTTCAATCTGTAAGGGATATAATCCGATACTCGAAATGATAAGAATGAGAGTCATGAAGATAGACCACATTTTCTTCCTTCTATAAGCAAACTTCATTTAAAATACACTCCTTCATTTAAAATTCAACAAATTGTGCAAGCGCTTGCACCAAAAGGCAGTATCCCCCCTTTATTAAACTTTAGCTGATGAAGCCGTACGATTCATGATAGTTAGCACCTTGAGTAAACATTTCAGCTATTCCATAACTAGTATAATTTCCAAATAAATGAAATCGTTTGCATGTATATAGTATACCGCTTTCATGAACCCGTCAATTTATAATTTTGAATACATAGACTTCTACAAAAACTACTAAATTTCGCTAATTTCTTCTGTTAGGTGAATAGAAATAAATATTTTATATCCAGTTAATTACAAACATTCTCGTAGGATGCCGCTACGATGACGGATTGTCCTTCCGATCGCTGTTATCCTCTGATTTCTTGATTGTATATTGCTTGAGCGGTTGAAATCAAAGGATAAAGGCGAACGCTACCGCTTCTTCAGGACAATTCCGCCATCTTCGCTACTTTTTATTTACTCTGTATTATTTTTATTTTCCTATTTACAATTACTACCTAATGGTTTATTTTAACATTAAATAGATACTAAAACTTATACATTCCATCTAAATATTTAACGAAATATTAAAACCTGTTCCTAGGAGGATATAATGAAAGAACTATTAAAAAAAAATATCCGCTTTGCCTACAACGAAGCTCTCGAATTCGTAGTTTCCATGGGTATGCTCGCTTGCGAGGAGCAAATGGTCGCCCTTGCGGAGGATTACAGGATTGAGACGGATCCTCTAGCTGAGTCCTTTCATGATGAAGCACGAGCACGATTATCACCTCATGTCCTTCGGGAGCTACAGTTTTTTTCCCAGTATCATTTTTTACACAAAGGACTTGATTTCGGTTTCTATGAATCGATCTGTATCTCATCAGAACCTCAGTCAGCAGAAGAGTGGATTACGATTCTAGAACAAAGACCTGCAGAGAAAGTCGTATCCGAAATGGTATACGGCGTATATCACGACCAAATGGATGATCTCCTACAAGGCATGGATTGGGAAGTGATTAAGATGGACCTTGGCTTGCTCTCTGAACTCGTCAAAAAAACGAAACCCCAACCAGAGCTTGTCAAAGCTCACGATCCCTTGCTCGAATGTCTAGCTCATCCAGAAGAGACAAAACTACGGTATATGCAACTTGTACGGATGTTCTATCACGATGCTTTTGCGCCCTGGAAAGATCGATTTAGAGAAGAGTCTGAACGAGCAACACTCGTCTATAAGGAACTATTTCATGCCAATCCCGAGCGATTCATACGTGAACTGATCAAAACTGAGCCTGCTACTTATGACGTCCCTACAGTCTTTCATATCAGTTTCATATCACAAGTAGGTAGCCACTCCTTACTCCTAAATAACGGAACCTCTTGGATCGGATGGGTCATTTTTGGTATACATAACGACCGTGTATTCGGACCTGCAGCAGATCGAGAGAAGACAGCGTTGTTCTTAAAAGCATTTTCTGACAAAAAGCGTTTAGACTTCTTATTACATCTACGTGAACGCCCCTATTATGGACAGGAATTAGCTACAAAAATGGGCATTACTCCAGCCGCAGTCAATTATCATGCCGGCTTCTTACTCTTCCTTGGTCTACTCGAAATGAAAAGAGAGGACCATCGAATGTATTACCATCTTAATATGGATAAACTTCAAGAATTACTAGCTATTACAACTAGGGTGATGTTAGAGAAAGATTACTAAACAACCATGAGCTACATAAACTGCTGAATCATTGGGAGGATGTAACTTGAGTCGGACTACGAAAGAAGAGGTTATAAGTAACGAAGCGACAGCAGTCGCTTCTAGCACGTTGAAACGCCTCATGAAGTTAGGCAAACCTTACTTAGGTTGGTATATTGTATTGTGCCTAATTGCGGCGGTCGTCTCACTTGCGAATGTTGCCGTGGCTGAAGCATTACGCCGTATCATTAACGCTGCCACGCACCAGGATATGTCAGGATTGATGTCTGCGCTCATCTTTGGCTGTGTGATCTTTATTGTGGAAGCAGCCGGAAACTTTCTCAATACCCTATTAACAGGCCAACTCGAGTTCAAATCAACAGCTAAGCTCCAGGCATCTGTATTGTCTAAGTTATTAAAAGTTCAAATGAAGGATCTAGACCACTATCATTCTGCCGATCTCATCAGTCGTATGAATGATTCTGCTCCCGCTGCACAACAAGGCATCAATCAAAAAACAATTGAGTTACTAAGTAACCTCATGCAGATCGCCTTCCTACTAACCTATCTATTGTCCCTTCAGTATGTATTAACCTTAGGAGTCCTCATCATTTGCTCCTTAGTTCCTCTAGTGATGATTCCATTCACTTCACGTCTGCGATCTATGCATGAGCGAAGACAACAAGTAGAAACAGCCCAGCAAGTATTCATTCAAGATACGATCCAAGGTGCTGAGGTTGTGCGATCCTTCTCCCTTGTTCCAAAGCTACGTGATCAATTTGCACAACGCGTGAAGCAATATTTCAACATTCATATACCTGTCTCTCGAATAGAAGCTGTGGGATATAATATGCCTCTTGCCGTTATACTCTTTGGCTTGCTGTACGTACTCTCCTATGGTGGGTACCTCGTTATGGATGGTCGACTAGATGTAGGCGCCGTCGCAGCATTTCTTATCTGTTTCGAGCAAATCACGAACCCCGTGTCACGCCTTGCCAATCTATGGACCGAATTTCAAGCTTCCTTGGCACAGGGTAACCGTTTGTTTGAAATACTCGATTTAAAAGAAGAAGGTAGAGATCTTGAATCTGTTCTTGATGAAGATTCCACCGATAAATCAACAGCTAATTCCCATTTGGCTGTAGGTGGATTCCACGCGATCTCATTCGAACAAGTGAGCTTCCGCTACAGCGATGAACCGGTATTGACTAACATCTCCATTACAATCGAACCTGGAAAAGTGACAGCATTTGCAGGGCCTAGTGGTAGTGGCAAAAGCACGCTCATCAATCTACTCCTTGCTGTATATGAACCCCGTGAAGGCAACATACGGTGTGGTGATATGTTGTTACGTAACATCCATCCGCGGGTATGGCGTCATGACATCGCCTACGTTTCCCAAGAACCCTACCTTTTCTCTGGAACGTTGTATGAGAATATCGCTTGGGGAAGTCCCAAGGCCCTACATGAAGACATAATTAAGGCCGCACAAAATGCAGGTATTCACGAATTCATCATGGCAACTCCCCAACAATATGAGACTGTCATCGGTGAACGCGGACTCACATTATCTGGCGGAGAGCGGCAGCGTCTATCCATTGCAAGGGCCTTTGTCCGGATGCCGAAGCTCTTGCTTCTCGATGAACCTACAGCAGCACTTGACAGCCATAATGAAGAAATTGTTCAACAAGCTCTCAAGGTGCTTATGTATGGTCGAACTACCGTAGTGATCGCGCATAGATTGTCCACCATTAGAGATGCAGATCGTATTTATTATATGGAGTCCGGTTCTATCGTTGAAGAGGGATCTCACCATGAATTAATGAATTTAGATGGTAAGTATCGCGCTATGGTGGAGACCACCTTCAAGCAAGAGAACGTCTCTACTGAGGTTATGGAGGTTGAACCATGAAGTTTAAGAATTCCACGAATCATTCATTAGGGTATGTACTACGTAGATTGATCCCATATTCTATTCCCTACAAGATCGCATTTATGGCTGCCATCCTCCTTTTATCCGCTAGGCTCGTTATGGATATTGGGTTCGCAGTCATTCAACAGGTATTCATTGATACAATCAATAACTCGAATATGAGCTCTCTGTTTCGTATAACTGCTGTTTGCGCTGCGGTCTGTGCCGTCATTATCTGTTGTCTGATGTTACAACATTACTTGCGATTCGTTGTGCAGAGTCGGATGTCTTGGGATATACGTGCCAGACTTTTTGACAAAAGTCACCGTATTCCTTTCCGCAATGTTCAATCATTACATTCAGGCGATTTGGCTTCACGTAACAATAAGGATGCAGGCATGGCGATTGGTATGGTAAATAGCATAGTATACGATCTAGGGTACAATCTCCTTCTTTGTTTTATTTCTTTTCTATATTTGGCCCAGATGGACGTATGGATTGCACTTTTAGCGCTTGGCTCCGGACCCGTTGTATTCCTTTCAGGTCGCTTCTTTGATCGTAAGCTACGCAAATTATCTACTGAGATTTATAAGAAGGAAGCCGAACTACGTGGGTTATTGCAAGAGACATTACAGGGGATGAAAGTTGTCCGCGCATTCGGCCTAGAAGAGACTCTCCTTAACCGCTATGTGAAGGAACGCGAGGCATTGAATCGGTTACAACGACGAAAGAATCTTCTGAACGGACTATTATGGCAAACCTCCGCATTTATCAATAATATCGTCATGATCGGATGTGCTAGTCTAATTGCTTTGTCTGCTGTGAGAGGTGGAACGACAGCCGGTGAAGTATTAGCATTTGTCATTCTGATGAGTCGAGTTCAATGGCCATTTGTTCACATGTCTCAGACATGGGGTGGTGTGCAAGAAGCTTTAGGTGCAGCTGATCGTGTATTCTCCATATTCGAAATGCCAGACGAAGGGGACACGGACCCATTACCTCCCACATCTCCGGCAGTTTCTAAAGGAATCGCTGCGTTATCTATACAGAATGTTCATTACAGACATCATTCGCTTGATGGAATTGGAAGTGAATCCATGCTATTCGACGGAATTCATATGCATATCTCCCCGGGAGAAACCATTGCAGTTGTGGGACCCAGTGGTTCAGGAAAGACGATGCTTGTACGATTATGTTGTGGGTTATATGAACCTAACTCCGGTACAATCTCTATTTATGGAAAATCGGTTCATGATCAACTTGACGAAGCTCGCGCCATGATTACGTATGTACCTCAGACTCCGTATTTATTCTCAGGAAGCATACGAGACAACATCGCCTTCGGCTCAGATTATGCGACTGAAGAAGAAATCCAAGAAGCCGCCAGACTTGCAGGTGCAGAGGAGTTCATTGCAAAAATGCCAGCAGGGTACGACACGTTGTTAGGTGAACACGGTTCGACTTTATCAGGTGGGCAAAGACAACGTATTGCTATTGCGAGAGCTTTTCTTCGTAACGCACCACTTCTTCTGTTGGATGAGGCAACTTCCGCATTGGATAACGAATCTGAACGAATTGTTCAGCAATCTCTTGATTTACTGATGAAGGATCGAACAACATTGGTCATTGCACATAGACTATCAACGGTGAGAGATGCTTCTAGAATTATCGTGTTAGATCAAGGTAGATTTGTTGAAGAAGGCTCTCATGAACATTTGATTGCGATGAACGGATTGTATGCCGAATTATACAACATTCAGTTTAGAGCGGAGGAAGCTGAAGCAATTGATGAAGTAGCGTCTACGATTTCTTCTTAAAAAAAAACGGTAGACCCAGAAATCACCTAGATCTACCGTTTCTTCATGGCTATATTTCATTGATTTCTATTAGACCATCATAAACTCACTTGATTCTCTGACATAGTCATTGCCCTCAATGCGAACGACTTCCGCTGTAAAAGACTCTACTCTGCCAACGATCGCTAGTTCTTCTTTAATCCACACTTCGACATTTCTTTGAAAAGTCATCGATCTTTGAAAATCTGTATCTAGCGTACACCTTTTTCTAATCATCAATATTCTCCTTATGAAAAACTCCGCGTTGAAATTAGTTCTTATCAAGCAGTATATCATTATTCATTCTTAATGATATGTTGGATTATCCAACATGATCATGGGAATATCATTAGACAAAAGACCCCTTTCAATTCGTCTCGAAAGGGGTCTTTTGTCTGGATAATCATAATCTATATATAAATTACAATGCACTTCCACCGAATAGGAAACGTTTCTCCCAATGTGTACCACTAATCTTGCTAGTTGTTACACCACCTGATTCCTTAGAATAAGTATGAAGGATTTCTCCATTTCCTAAGTAAATCCCTGTATGTGTAATAGTTGCATTAGATTTATTCGAATAGGCTGACGCATTCGTTCCTTTATAGGACATAAAGTACATCAGATCTCCACGCTTCAACTTGGTCCAGTCTGTCTTCACATTCCCCTTAGCCTTCACGTAATCCCCTTGAGCTCTTGAATCTGCTGGTAACTTTATGCCAAGACCATCAATGAATGCCTGACGTACGAAGTCAGAACAATCAAATGTAGAGGTATTCGAACGGCTTGAACCGTACTCATAAGGCGTTCCCAAATACTTCTTACCTGCTGCAATCATTTTCTCAACTTTACTACTAGCTGTGCTATTATTATTCGTATTTCCCGAAACACTCTTCGTATATTTAGATGAGGATGAAATATAACCACTGTTTCCCTTCGCATCTTTAACTTTAAGCCATGCTGTTCCCGATTTACTCACAACTGTAACTTTCTCACCTTTAGAGATCATGCGAATAATGGCCGATGTACTCGATGGAGCTTTACGTAAATTCACTCCCCATGTTACTTGTGAAGTCGTTGAAGCAGCCTCAACTTTATCCTCAAAGACTGTCGTGGACAAGCCTCCGAATAACATTACTGCTGTAAGTGATGCAGTTATCACTTTTTTACTAATCATCATGTTGTTACCTCCTAAGATGCTTATGTTCCTGCATACTTGTCCCATTGTAGAACGCTTCACACATAACAGATAATCGGTCTTTGGTCTCAATTTACATTCTGAGAATCAGGTACAAAGAACTGGTAACGTTATAGGTAAAAACTAAAATATTCCAGTTATTAATAAAGTTAAAATTCTGTAACTATTATATTAAATTATTGTAACCACTGTTATACCAGTCATTCTCTCCTTTTCCACAAGAAAAACATCCATTTCTACACACTTAGGTATTTGGACCTACAACGGAAAGTCAAATCGTCAATTTCAACCCAGTAATTCCCACCCTATTTAGACCTAAAAAGATCAAATTTAAACCAATTATTATTAAAAACATAGAATAAAGCATAAAAAAGTCCTTAGGTTATCCTAAGGACTTTTCTCTAAACCAATATAATAGAATGTTTATTTCACTTCAGTTACTCCAGTTACAACACCTTCTTTAGATACATCAAATGTTGATTTGAAATCTTCATTAGCGAAATATACATTACCTTCAACCTTAGCATCAGCAATTGTGAAACCATTAGCTTCTACATAAACATCACCAACAAATGTTCCACCTTGAATTTTAGCGTTTTCACTTTTAACAGTTAACTTTGGAGCAGTTAGTGTATAAGTAGCTGTTTTCTTGTGATCTGCATCTTGTGCATAAAGAGCAATCTTACGCGCTGCAGCATCTTTATTAGTAAATTCGCCTTCTAATACTAGATCCTTATCAATCTTCATATCATTAAGAACAGCTATAATCCATGTTCCATCTTTACTAATTGCATTCAAGAATGCTTCTTCTGTATTAACAACTGAAGCTGATGTTACCGCATCCGTAGTTGCCTCTTTTGCCAGTTCTTGTGCAGCTGGTTCATTATTGTTACCACAAGCAGCCAGTAGTACAAACGCCAATACCAATCCCAAACTCATAAACTTTTTCATTATGATTTCCCCCTCATATCTGATTACATTTTCATTTTAACACAACTTTAATATTTAAGTTATTTTTTTCACAAAGTTTTCTTATTTTATTTTTTATTATTTAATTTCATTAATACTCAAACCTCTTATCCGTTGCTGGACTCAATAACCTTCCATTTACTTGTTGCTCAACCTGTATTACACTCAAACAAAGGGTCTAGTTTCCTTTGGAATGATGAGGTGTATCGTATGAGTAAGAATATTGAACAGTTATCTACGAACGAAACCAAGTATATGATTACAGGAGACTCCATATCCAAAGGAGTTATCTATGATGAAACGAGAAGTAAATATACCATTCTAGAAGATAATTATGTATCTCTCCTTCAGAATAAATTAAAAGGAGCCGTCCGTAACACAGCGAGGTTTGGAAATACGCTTTTCAAAGGACTTAACAATCTTAAAAAAGATGTATTGAAAGATCGACCTGACATTGTTCTGATCGAGTATGGTGGCAACGATTGTGATTTCCATTGGAATGAAATTGCAGAAGATCCTAATGCAGAACATAATCCTAAGACAGATTTCAATTTATTTGAGAAGATGCTTAGAGAAACGATAGATTTCTTAAAAAGCCAGCAAATTACGCCTGTATTGATGAATCTCCCTCCACTAAACGCAGAGAATTATTTCAAATGGGTGAGCCAGAATAACCCCGTCTCAGAAACGAACATTATGCAATGGTTGGGGAGTGTGACCAAGATTTATTGGTGGCAGGAACGGTATAACTCAACGATCATTAAAGTAGCCGAGAGTACAAAGACTAGAATCATCGATGTGAGAAGCGCATTCTTGCAACATCCTGATTTCACAAAGTTCATTTGTATTGATGGTATTCATCCCAATAAAGATGGCCATCAGATCATTTCTGACAAAATCTTAGAATTTATTAGAAACAACGATTTTAGTACCTTACTGAATTCTAGCAATTTGGCGACAGATCATTAGAATTACACAATAACGACCTAAAAAGAGAGCAGCTCATTCCTTGTCGGACTTGAGCTGCTCCTTACTATTATTATCTTCTTGCAGTGTAGGTAGTTCATTGTCATTCACTGTTCTCATAAGTTGTAATGTACACCATTCTATCTGTTTATTCATCTGCTCTATTTGCTTATTCAATTCTTTAATTTGATTATTTTTGACTTCCAAGCGTTGTTTGCGTTCTAATAACAATTCTTCATTCTTCTTCTCGATCAGTAGAAAGCATTCTTCATTTAGATTCATCCACCTTTTAAGTTGCTTTGGTGTATATTGACTTCCTATAATCGATTTAATTCGCCCTCTTTTCCGTCCAACGTAACATATATATTTGTGATGAACCTCTAGCTTGATTTCATCAAAATAAAGATCTAGAAGATACGATAAATTACCGATATAAAAAGATTGCTTATGGTCGTGAAAGGGGTGAAAACCAAAGGGAACAGTGATAAGAACGATTCCTTTATCCTGAAGGGAAGAATGAACTGACTTTAAGATTTTGTGGGGATGAGAGAAATGCTCGAGTACTTCTCCTAGAATAACGGTGTCAAATTTCCCAATACTTTTATCTGTCAAAGAGGCATCGTGTAGATAGAACTTTACTTTATCTTGAACAAGCATCGATTCTTTCTTCAACTCTTCATTTGCGTAATGAATACTCGTCTCTTCCAGATCTATCCCTGTCACGTCGAAGCCTTCTCTTCCGAGCAGAATAGAGGTGATCCCTTGGCTACACCCGATATCTAGCACTTTTTGTCCTGTAACATGTTTACATATCCAGTGGACTCTAAAGTGTGTAGCTTTATGCGATGCCTCCGTATTGATTAATCCATAATAACGCAAATTCACTTGATCATGATTAGGCATGATGAACCTCTCTTTTCTTCAATCTAAAACTCCACCATATTTCAACAAATTTGTAATGTCTTCATGGTTCATGAGATCATCATCTGATTGGTATTTTTGAAAGGAAACCTGAGGAAGACCTCGGTATTTTTTATAGAGTTCAGCAGAATGATTCGAAGGAAGAATGACATAATATTGATCGTTAAATTGATACGTATAAGGTGATTCTGCTATTGAAATAAGAATCTCATGCAGCTTCTCTCCTGGACGGATGCCAACTTCCTTATGCCCGATAGATTTATTCAACAACTGTTGACCTAGGACATCTGCTAGATCCGTGATCCGACACGCCTTCATTTTCATAACGAACGTTTCTCCACCTATGGCAGCCGTTGATGCTTGTAACAATAGATCAATCGCTTCTGAGACTGTTAAGAAGAACCGAGTCATGTCTTTGTGCGTAAGTGTTACCTCTTGCGTTTCTAGAATTTGTTGCTTAAACAGAGGTACCACACTTCCATTCGTCCCCAATACGTTACCGCCTCTAATACACACAAAACGAGTATAATCACTGAGATGGTTAGCTCTCACCATCAATTTCTCACCAATCGCTTTGGTCATGCCGTACAGATTAATGGGATCTACAGCCTTATCCGTTGAGACATCCACGACCTTTTTCACTTTGTGTATGATACTTGCCCGGATGATATTCTCGGTGCCTAGCACATTGGTCTTAATCGCTTCTTGTGGATAATCTTCACATATAGGTACGTGTTTCAATGCAGCTAGATGAAAGACATAATCAACATGTTGGCACGCTTCATTGACGGCATCGAAATCTCTAACGTCCCCGATCATATATTTCATTCTAGAATGATGATTAAACGTTCTACCCATCGATACTTGAGAGAATTCATTACGAGAGAAAATACGAATCTCTTTGGGTTGATAGGGTAATAACTTTCGGGTTAATTCTTGTCCCCAAGACCCCGTACCTCCCGTAATCAGAATTGTTTTATTCTTATACACAAGAAACGCCTCCTAGATTAAAATAGATCATTCACATAAATTCATCTAATATCCTGTTCATATCTTCCGGGTTAAATCCGTCCCTTTTTGGGACTCTTTTCTTTGACGTAATTGAAGGATGAACGATATTCACGAAATTGCGATGCTGCAGTATTTCATGAGGTAATTTGATCGCATAACCATGACCACCTGGCAGGACATATCTTTTCCCATCTAAATAATCCTTCGTGGTATAGATGAACGTGTAATATTGCGGCGATTCAAAATAAATCGGAACGAATCTATTATCTACGGTATCCCACATGTAACCTTCTTGATTAATTAATACTTCCGTCGTTGGTTGGTGCTGATAATCGTGTAATTGCTGAATGAAAGATTCATGGTACAAGTCATCTGAATCCTGCCTCGCTACATATAACTCATCAAATCCTTGGATATAAGCTTCAATCGTCTGCTTGGATTCATGACTTGTTCCAAAGATGATATTATCAGGATACGCTTCAGCCTTTTGTAGAGCTTCTTCAACGATTTCTTTGCATCCTTCGGCTAATTTAACTACAGTTATAACGTTTTGATTCGTCTGTTTCTTTAAGCTTTTAAGCGTATATTGATGAAAAATTTCAAGGCGATCTTCAATCCACACTTTGGTTAATCGATTCGGATTCATCCCATAATTATTGAAATTAATTTCTATCACAATTCTTCTGGTTGTCATACCTTTAGCATCCTTTCTATCTTTCTGTGGTTCAGATAAACTCGCCTAAGACTTTTGTTATTTCATTCTGATCTGTCATCTCTGGTCCAAAATGAGCCCGAGACTTCTCACTATCATTCCAAGGGTCTATTTCGCAGGCATCCGTAAAGGTTCTTATTTTCCATGACATGATTTTGTCAAAACTAATACCCGTATTTTTGGAATGAACGTGATTTATCCAAATAGGAGTCTTCACACATATAAATTCATGAGGTAATTTAAGTGCTCCTCTCCACCCTAGTTCCAATCTGTATCTTGTTCCTTTTAAATAATCCTTCGTATGATAGATCACAGCCCCGAAACTCGGTGCCCAGAAAAAAAACCTTCCTAATCTATGCTGTATTGAATCATACACATATCCGTATTGCGGTATAAGTGTAATTGAATCCCTTTGAGGTATGTGTTTTTGCAGTTGCTCTATATATGATTGGTGATACATATCATCACTTTCTAAGTGGACCTCATACAGAAACTCTCTCTCTTTCACGTTCTTCATAACTTCTGCATGAAACTTTTGAGAAGAAATAAATCTAACATTAGGAGGGAGCGGACGATAGTTAGTTAGCGCCGTTTTTACTACATCTTCTGATATTGGATTATATAAAACCAGCGCCAAAAAATCTTGAGAGCTTTGTCCTTCTAAGCTTTTCAAGGTATAGTTCATGAATATCGATAATCTTCGCTCGATCCAATCCTTAGTGAAACTTACTTCATTTGCTCCTCTACTATTAAAAGGAATTTTGATCACGATATTCTTGGTCACCTTTACCCCACCTTTCCGACCAATCTAGTATTCACTCTTTCATTCATCATCTTATGATTCTATATTGATTATGGAATGGACCAAATGTTCCTTAATTTCAAAAATAGGTTGTTCGAATACATACTAAAAAAAGGTGATGTCCCAGCCATCATTTATGGCTTGTTGGACATCACCTTTAACTTGTTAAATCTGAATTATTTATACCGCTGTAAACTGACTGTTGTATAAATCGGCGTAGTGTCCTCCACTCGCTAACAACTGCTCGTGGCTGCCACTTTCAACAACATCACCGTTCTTCATATATAGAATAAGATCTGCTTCACGAATCGTAGATAGTCTATGTGCAATCACAAAGCTAGTTCGGCCTTCGATCATCTTCTGGAAAGCTTTCTGAATACGAATCTCGGTTCGTGTATCAATGCTACTTGTCGCCTCATCAAGAATAAGCATCGGTGGATCAACTAACATCACTCGTGCAATGGTGAGCAGTTGTTCCTGACCTTGAGACAAGCTTCCACCCGTCCCCGTAATTAATGTGTCATACCCATCAGGCAAGCGTTTGATGAAACTGTGTGCATTCGCTGCTTTGGCTGCCGCTACAACTTCCTCGTCCGTCGCATCCTGCTTACCGTATGCGATATTATCCCGTATACTAGCGCCATACAGCCAGGTCTCCTGCAATACCATTCCGAAATTACGCCGCAAACTATCGCGAGTGATCTCATTGATGTTAATGCCATCTATCGTGATCCTCCCACTGTTCACATCATAGAAACGCATGAGCAAGTTAACTAATGTAGTCTTACCCGCTCCCGTCTGACCCACGATGGCAATTCGAGTTCCTGGTTGTACTTGTAAACTGAAGTTCGTAATTAAAGGACGGTCAGGATCATAGGCAAAATTCACCTTATCAAAAATGATCGTACCTTTACTCTGTTCCAATTGAAGTGCCTGCGGGTCATCCGATTGTTCAGCCTCCAAATCAAGAACCGAGAAGATTCGTTGGGAAGATGCGGTTGCCGATTGAAGTTGGGTTAACACGCCTGTAATTTCATTAAATGGTTTAGCGAATAAGTTAGAGAAGATTAGAAAGCTAGAGAGTTCTCCTACGGTTACCGTATTCATAATGACAGCCACACTACCGATCATGGCTATAACGGAGAACGTAACATTGTTTACTAAACGAGTTGCAGGATTCGATAGCGAGCCATAGAATTGAGATTTCATTCCTTTTTCATATAACTCTTCATTCTTCTTCTCGAACTGAGTATAGGATCTTTCCTCATATTGAAATGCCTGCACCACTTTTTGCCCACCGATCATTTCTTCCACATAACCATTTAATCCACCTAGAATTTGGGCTTGTTCGCGAAAATGTTGTTGTGTACGTGTCGTAATAAAACGTGCCACATAATAGGATACCGGAGCCGAGATCAGAACTACTAATGTCATCATCGGGCTGATATATAGCATTAACACAATTGCTCCAACAATGGTTATTACACCTGTAAGTAATGTTGAGAATCCCTGAAGTAATCCATCCGATACGGCATCCATATCATTAACAAATCGGCTGATGCTATCACCCTGAGGATGATTATCATGATAACTCAATGGAAGAATATTTAACTTATCGAAGAGTTCGCGCCGCATTTCATATACCGTCTGATAAGCAATCCGATTCGTTAAATAGATTAACAACCATCCAAAGAGACTTCCCAACACGTAAACGACAGCTAACACGACTAATAACTTGCCAATGGCTTCGAATCGGACAGTGCCCACACCCATCATTTGATCGACTGCATTACCGATCAGAAGCGGTCCGATCAGACTTGCAACGACACTCAGAACAGCGCATACCACTGCCCAAATCACATAGGTTCTGTATTTCCCGGCATATTTCAAGAGTCTATTCCATGTTTGTTTATTATTCATTTGAGTGACTCCTCACTAGAAAGTTGGGAAAGAGTAATTTCCTTATATACCTCACAGCCGATCATAAGCTCATTATGAGTACCTATGCCGGCAATGCCACCTTCCTCAAATACAATGATTTTATCGGCTTGCTGTATAGTACTGACTCGTTGAGATACCATTAGCACCGTCATCTGTTCACTATTTTCTCGCAATTGATGCCTTAACGCAGCATCCGTAGCAAAGTCTAACGCGCTCGAGGAATCATCTAAGATAAGGATTTGTGGTTGTGTTACCACAGCACGAGCAATCGTTAACCGTTGCTTCTGTCCACCCGATAGATTACGTCCACCTCTAGAGACACCTGTATTATATCCTTCAGGAAGTTTCGCAATAAACTCTTCTGCCTGCGCTATGGAAGCCGCTCGTGCGACTTCTTCATCCGTTGCATGTTCATTACCCCAGCGAATATTATCAGCGATAGTACCCGTAAAGAGTACAGCTTTCTGTGGAACCATCCCTATTTTGCTTCGTAATTGCTGTAATGAATAATCCTTTACATTCACTCCATCAATCCGTACATCGCCTTGTGTCGCCTCATAGAATCGAGGAATGAGATTCACAAAGGTCGATTTCCCCGAACCCGTACTCCCAATAATACCTACCGTTTCCCCATGCTGGATCTCGATGGAAATGTTCTCAAGCGCCAACTCCCCGGTTTTGTTATACCCAAAAGATACGTTATTAAATTGGATCGCAGGTACATGTGTGCTATTCGTGATCCTCTTCGAACGAATATCTCCAAGGTCAGGGATCGATGTGGTTGTCGCTAACACTTCATTAATTCTTGCTGCTGATGAGGATGCTTTGGTAAAAATAATGACTAAGTTCGATACGACGATCAGAGCTAATAATATTTGCGTAATGTAGTTAATGAAAGCTATGATCTCGCCCTGTGACAGCTGACCTTCATTAATATGGATACCACCAACCCACAGAATAGCGATAATAGCAACGTTCACGACAAGAGTTGTCATCGGGTTCAATAAAGCTGAAATTCGACCTACACGAATCGCCGTATGTGTTAAATCCTCTGAGGATTCATTGAAGCGTTGTCTCTCCTGTCTACTTTTTGCAAAGGCACGTATAACACGCACCCCGGAAAGATTCTCACTCAACACGAGAGCGATTCGATCTAACTTCTGTTGGTATAAGCGATAAATCGGGGCTGTACGTGTGATAATAAAGTACAGAATAATCCCAAATACAGGCGTAGCGACAATTAAAATAAGTGATAATCTTACATCCAATATCATCGACATGATAATGGCACCAATACAGATGAACGGTGCACGTATCACGAGACGAATGAGCATAGCAACAGCCAATTGAAGTTGATTAACGTCATTCGTTATTCGATTAATTAAGGACGATGTACCGTACTTATCCATCTCTGCATACGAGAGTGATGAGATATGTCTAAATATTTTATTACGTAGCGTCGTACCAAATCCTTGTGAAGCACGCGCTGCATAATACTGGCAGATCATAGAACAGCCAAATCCCACAATGGATAGGATAAGCATGAGTGCACCCATCTTGAATACATACGATGTATCCCGCATTCCAATTCCTTTATTGATAATAAGCGCAACGATCGTGGGAAGAAGTAACTCGAATATCGCCTCCAACAATTTGAAGAACGGACCGATAATGACCTCTTTCTTGTACGCTCTTAGATAAATAGCTAGTTTAAACAAGGTAATCATCACCTAACCTAAGAATTAGTAAAATATTTGACTATTATGTAGTAACGGTTATGATTATGGCATACCTTTTATCATATTAAAAATATTTGTTTCGTATCCTTCCGATACGTTATTCATATCTCAAATTCACATTGGAGGATTTCCATGGATATTAGACAACTCAAATACTTCCTGGCGATAGCTGATGAAGGTCAGATCACCTCAGCAGCTAAGAAACTTCAAATGGCCCAACCCCCATTGAGTCAACAGCTTAAGCTTCTGGAAGACGAGCTGGGTGTACAACTTGTGGAGCGCAAACCTCGTAGTATTCAACTTACAGATGCCGGAATCATCCTTCGAAATAGAGCACAACAAATCTTAGAATTAACGGATTCTACGACAAGAGAAATCAAGGATTTCGCTAAGGGCCTTAAAGGGTCCCTCTCCATCGGCACAGTCTCATCATCAGGTGCAACGCTGTTGACGGAAAGTTTCTCCCAATTCCACAAGACCTATTCGGGGATCAAATTTGAAATTCATGAAGGGAATACCTTTATGATTATCGATCTATTATCGAAGGGAATTGTAGAAGTCGGTATTGTAAGAACACCTTTTAACACATCTAACCTCGAATACAGATATGCACAGTCTGAACCTATGATCGCTGTGATGACGCCAGAGTTGGATTGGGCATCCACTATAGATACCATAGATGTGAACCAGTTAGCAGATAAGCCGCTCATCATATACCGCAGATTTGAACAACTTATTCGCGAGACCTGTTTGAAGGAAGGATTTGATCCTGTCATCATTTGCAAAAATGACGATGCACGTACAACACTATTATGGGCAAATGCAGGACTCGGCATCGGCATTGTTCCAAAGTCTGCTATTGACCTTGCGAATCGTGAGAATCTAATCTACAAAGAGATTCAAAATGAAGCATTACGAACTCAAATTGCAGCCATCTGGATCAAAGATAAATATATTTCTTCCCTGGCAACCAAATTTATTGAAAGTTTCAGTCAACATTAGAACACCCCATTGGGCTATGATGCATATTTTACAATATCATGAACCCGAGGGAGGCTTTGAATGCATTGTATAATTCATTACCTTATTGGTATCGTGTAGACAGCGCCTACCAGAATGCCTTACTGCTTATTAAATATTCCGTTCAAAGTGAACCCAATCGTGAGTTGTTCTACGATGAATTAATCAAATCTGCTCCTTCGGATGCTCAGAGAAACATTATTATTTCTATTCGTGACGATGAACGGCTCCACATGAAGATCTTCCGACAAATATATCTTTCTCTCACCGGTGAACAGATTACCGGAATAAGTAATGAAGAATATAAACAACCTAACTCTTTTTTAGAGGGTATCCAACACGCATTGTTTGGCGAACTAACCGCAGTAGAGAAGTACAGAGAAATATGGACACAGCTCCCACAAGGACAACACAAAGATAACGTTATGGGAATCATAATAGATAAGTTAAAGCATGCAAGTATCTATAATTATTTCTACACTTTAAATAAGTAGCTTATACAAAAGAATAAATGCCTATGTTGTGGTGTACCCTACATTCATGATTCCAATATAAGATCTATCACCGGAGGACCCATGAATATCTTTAACCTGACACGAATATTACTCGTAATCACGATAGCTAATCTGTTCACCACGACTACATATGCTAATCCATACTCTACTGCGAGCAAAGGACGAGAATATTATGAGAAACGTGGTGATATCGTATGGGAAGTCCCTTCAGAGAACAAAGTCATCGCGTTGACCTTTGATGATGGACCCGATCATAACAACACACCTGAAATCCTTAGTCTCTTGAAAAAATACCAGGCTAAGGCGACTTTTTTCGTCGTAGGAAATCGTGTAGAGAAATTCCCCGAAATTGTGAAACAAGCATTTCTCGAAGGACATGAGATCGGGAATCATTCCTTTGATCATGCTTCTTTTGAGAATATCTCTAGGACTAAATTACTCAACGAATTAACTCGAACCCAAGATGCTATTTATCTAGCTACTGGACAAAAACCAACGCTATTTCGGCCACCAGGTGGTAGTTACAGCGAATTGGCTGTTAACATTTGCAAGGAGAATCAATTGTTGACGATTCTATGGTCATGGGATCAAGATACTAAGGATTGGGCTACGCCAGGAGTAAATAAAATCGTAAATAAAGTACTTAACAACGTTGATAATGGAGATATCGTATTAATGCACGATTATGTGTACAATAGTACGCAGACCGTCGAGGCATTAAAAGTCATTTTGCCCGAGTTAGTCAAGAGAGGTTATTCCTTTGTAACGGTCTCCGATTTAATTACTAATAAAGAACACATAGGACAGCATATCAAAGTAACACATTAAGCTTCCAACACCATGACACTGCAGCTTACTCTTTGATTAGAGGACTGCAGTTTTTTTTCTTTGGATAAATGGATTGACCTTGACGTTACGTCAAGGTGTAAGCTTAAGGTATCAGGGAGGTGGATAATGGATTCATGGAATATACTGTGCACAAACTAGGACACATGGCAGGTGTGAGCACCCGAACTTTACGCTATTATGATCAGATTGATCTTCTTAAACCCGCAAGAACAAACTCATCAGGATATCGGATCTATGGTCAGCCCGAAGTGGAACGGTTACAACAGATTCTTTTCTACAGAGAGTTGGGTGTTAGCTTAGACAGGATTAAGGAAATCATAACCTCACCCTCCTTTGATGGAACATATGCACTGAGAGAACATCGTGTGAAACTACTTGCGAGACGCGCACAATTGGATCAGTTAATTGCTAATGTGGATACAACATTGGCCCAGACAGAGGGGAGAATAACGATGACGAACTCACAGAAATTTGAAGGATTCAAACGTAAGCTGATTGATGACAATGAACAGAAGTATGGTCAAGAAATTCGAGCGATCTATGGCGATGACAACATCGATTCCAGCAACCAAAAGATTCAAAGTTTGACGGAGACCCAGTATGCTGATGTTAAAAAATTAGAAATCTCCATCCATGATGCACTAGCTAAAGCGATGGTCATAGGTGATCCGGCGAGTGAACTAGCACAACAAGTCGTGGAATTACATCGGCAATGGTTGAGTTATTATTGGAATACTTATAGTAAGGAGGCTCATGCTGGGGTTGCTCAATTGTACGTGGATGATGAGAGATTCACCTCATATTATGATGAGAAACAGCCTGGCACAGCTGCATTCCTAAGGGACTCTATCCTTATTTATGCTACGTAAAATAGTTCATAATTATTAGTGAATTATGTTTATAATCAGGGAAGAGTTAGGTTGGGAGTCGGATCATTCGGCTCCCTTTTCATGTAGTAAATTGTGAAATAATTAGGGGCAAAGTAATTCGACAATCCTCCCATATGGAGTAGTGCTAAAGACATATACGTATGGTAAACTATGGTATATAAGTTCAACTTCAATGGTCTATTCATTTGAACAGAACATCAGAGGTTATTGGAGGGTTATTCATATTGGATAAGACACGTAAAAGTTTATTCTGGAACATAGCGAACTCATGGTGGATTCTATTAACCTTCACATTTCTATTTAATGGAGTTGCCTTTTTATATATTGGCACAACAGTGAACAACAAACGTTGGGTAAAGTATGGCGTAATCTACTCTATTCCTTTTATCTTCATGATTATCGCCGTAATCACTCATCCAGAATTCGGTGTAATCCCAACAATATCTATAATATTACTTATAGTAGGGGAACTTTCTTCTGTCATCCATGCGTTTGTAGTTAGAAAGGAATTCCTTATTCGATTAGAAGGACAACAATATGTAAGAGAAGCTCTCATACAAAAGATGAGGGCAGAATATATGCAAGACCGGGATATTCCTCAACTTGTTCAATCTGATAAATCTGTTCCCACCACAATATTCACCAGAGGGCCTCTTACTCGGCAATCATAAGATAACCATACAAAGTCCCAAACCTAATGATCTGGTTTGGGACTTTTATTTTCTTTTTATGAAAAGGATTCAGATAACACCAAGCTCCATTTGTTCTTTCTCTCAAAAATCATATACGTTAAGAATGGCGCTATTAACATGCTTACCGTTGAGAACATAAGTGAAATCGATGTATTAATGTCACCTAACATAGACAGAACCATCGTTCCTAAAGAATACAAAACAACAAAGATAAGAAAGGTTAATATTATTTTCCATTATCTATCATACAAATTACTCTTAATAATCCAAAAAAACCCCACCCTCATTCACGAACTTTAGGGTGGGTTTTACTATTTCCAACTACTTCAACCCAAAATTGGCTTTCACAACGCCGATTTTAACGTTTCTCGCATTGAGTACAGGTGCATGAATGTAATCTTTCAACAACTCGTCTGTTGTCTCATCACCAATTCCTAGCTGTCTCAATACTTCCATCGCAGCAACACCTGCTGCTCGTTCGGTACCATCTTCTGTCTTGATCGCAATACCTATGCCACGATCAACAATACCGATACACTGTACGCCTTCAGCTCCTAGCTTGGATACGATGTTCCCTTTGAAAGCTCTCATGACATCCGTATCGAATCGGTTCGTTCCAGCGACCATCTCTGGATGCTCCATCATTGCATCTCGAATCGTTTCAAGTGCTGACGCTCTTGGCTCTGATACTGTTCCCTGTGGATTGGCTAGACGCGCGAAGCCTAACGCTGCATTATAAAGTGGGATCTGATGTACGGGCAGACCGCAACCATCTACACTAATACCAATGTCTTCTTTTGGATAATGACAGACTTCCTCGATTACATTAAGAATTCGCTGTTGAATGGGATGCCCAATCTCCGGGTACGTGTGTATGTCTTCATTCATATGCACTGCCGTTGCTAGCATACCGGAATGTTTCCCCGAACAATTACTGAATATCGGTGTAAGCTCCCTGCCTTCTCGAATCAGCTCTTTATAACTAGCGGTATCTTTAGGGACATGCGTTCCGCATTGTAAATCACTTTCTTCCAAGTCTGCTCTCCCAAGGATATTCATCACCGCTTTACGGTGAAATGATTCTCCACTATGGGATGCACAGCTTACGGAAATTTCCTCAGTGCTATATCCAAATGCCTTCGCTGTTCCTGTCTCTACAAGTGGAACGGCTTGAAATGGCTTCATTGCCGATCGTGGAAATGTCAATCGATTCGGATCTCCATATGAGTACAGTAGCTTTCCTTCATGATCTACAACAGCTACGTGAATGTGATGTGAACTTTCAATAAATTCCCCTCTAAATACTTCGATCGCTTCAGACATATCTATAATCTCCTTTTTTACTTCTTATGCACCGATCTCTCATTATGAACCAACAATTCATTTTATCACAAATATTCTCGTAGGAAAAAGGAACACCCTATGACTACATCGTCATGAGTGCTCCTCCTATAGAATTTACTTATTTAAGCTAATATACTATCGATACGAACTAGTTCTTCATCCGTAAAATTCAGATTATGGATTGCTCCTACAGCATCTTCAATTTGACTGACCTTACTTGCCCCGATTAGAGCAGAAGTGATCTTTCCACCCCGGAGTGTCCAAGCTAGTGCCATTTGGGATAACTTTTGATCTCGTTCCTTAGCCATATCATTAAGTTCAGCCACTTTAGCTAATAGTTCTTCCGTCAATTCACTTGTATTTAAGAAGACACTTGGTCCTGCAGCTCGGGAATCCGCTGCGATTCCATTTAAATAACGATCCGTAAGAATGCCTTTGTGTAAAGGTGAGAATGCAATGGAACCTATTCCTTCCTCCTGCAACACATCTAACAACCCTTGTTCAGGTGCGCGTCCCAACATTGAATATTGCGGCTGATGAATCAAGCAAGGTGTTCCTAATCTTTTCAGGATTCGAGAAGCTTCGATTGTCATCTCAGGTGAATAATTTGACAGACCTACATAGAGTGCCTTCCCCTGACGGACAATCAAGTCGAGTGCAGCCATTGTTTCTTCAAGAGGTGTATCTTGATCTGGTCTATGGTGATAATAAATATCCACATAGTCGAGTCCTAATCGCGTTAGGCTCTGATCAAGACTAGCAACTAGACTTTTCTTGGATCCCCACTCCCCATATGGACCAGGCCACATGTAATAACCTGCTTTGGTCGAGATAATCATCTCATCACGATAAGCTTTAAAGTCATCTCTCAAGATTCTGCCAAAAGTCTCCTCTGCTGAACCAGCGGGTGGACCATAGTTGTTAGCCAGATCGAAATGCGTAATACCCAGGTCGAAGGCTCTTCGAATCATAGCTCGTCCATTCTCATACGTATCTATCCCACCGAAATTATGCCACAACCCAAGCGAAATAGCTGGTAGCTTCAGTCCACTTTTGCCACATCTTCTATATGTCATCATTTCATAGCGTTTATCATCTGCTAAATAAGTCACTTATACCCACTCCTTATGTATTATCAACTCATTATAGGCAATCGATGGATAACATCCCATAACAGGAAGGACGGAATTTATGGATTAATGTCTGATTGAATCCTATTATTTCGATAATTTTTCGGGGAGACTCCGATAACCTTCTTGAACATTCGGGAGAATAACAGCGGGTCCTGATATCCAACCGATCTTGCCACCTCTCCAACAGTGAAGTCTCTCATATTAAGTAATTCACAAGCCTTATTCATACGGTAATGAAGCAAATATTGACGAGGGGGTACATCGAGTACCTTTTTGAAGATCACACTTAAATGTTTGCGGTCAAGACCCAGACGATCGGCATGCCCCTCCAATGAGATATCTTCACTATAGTGTGTATGTAAGAATTCTAATGTCTGATGCACATAAGACTCTTGCCTCCCCGATATCAAAACAGGAGAAGATGTATCTGAGGTTACTTCTACCCATGCTGCCATGAAATCATACAAAATAGCCTGCAATCGTAAATCTACAGCACCACTCTCCAGATCAACCGTTGATAATTGATCATATAACGTGGGCATCATCCTATTATCCATTGCAAAAACAGGGCTCTCAGGAGATACCAAGGTTCGACTTAGAATCTCTGGCACGTCTGTCCCTTCAAATCCTATCCATGAATAGGTCCATGGTTCGTCATGATCTGCTTCGTAATAGTACACCACATTGGGAATGATCAGAAAAGCTTGTCCCGCTACTAGCAGATGTGTCTCTGTTCCTACGCGAACTATTCCTTTTCCTTTATGTATGAAATGAATCTTATATACGTCTCTGACACCCGGCCCTACCGTATGTCCTGGCACACAATCCTCTTTGCCCCAGAACAGAAGGTGAAGATGCGACGCAGATTCCGATGGTCTAAATGGATTAAATTGAAAAATGGCCATCCTGTGCACTCACCCTTCAATAGTCTTTACATCTATTCAATCAAATTTCTTCTACATGTGAAGTCTATCATGTTCAAGATTCTCCTTCAAATCATGCTAGATTCATCAGATCCGCGTCGTTCATATGTGAACGTGTCAAGCGAAATCTTTTTGAATTTTAATTTTTAAAAATGAATGGAATCGATGTGACAAATGTAACAAAGTCAACCCAAATTGGAATGATATACTCACGGGACAAGTACGGAGAAAGGGTTGATTATTACGTTAGTTATCAAACGAGATGGAACGGAAGTTGCCTTTAACCAGCATAAAATTATCGATGCTATATGTAAAGCTATGGATTGCACAGAGAAGCAAATAGATCTGGATATCGCACAACGCATCGCAGATAAAGTAACTCATAAAATATCTAAATTCGAAAAGATTGATATTGAACATATACAAGATGAAGTACAGTCTGCACTCATGAATAGTTCGAGAAAAGACGTTGCTGAAGAGTACATAGGGTATCGGGAGATTCGGACGCTAAAACGACGTGAACGTGGCAGTCTAGATAAGAAAGTTCAAGGTCTCCTCGATCTTACGAATGAAGAAGTATTGAAAGAGAATTCGAATAAAGACGGCGCTACCATTCCTACGCAAAGAGACTTACTTGCTGGAATTATGGCGAAGGATTTCGCTCAGACCTATATGATTCCTAAAAAAGTCGTTGAGGCACATAATAGTGGCCAACTTCATTTTCATGATCAGGATTATAGCCCGTATTTCCCTATCTATAATTGTATGCTGATTGATCTAAAAGGGATGTTAGAGAATGGCTTCAAGCTTGGTAATGCTCAGATCGAAACACCTAAATCGATCACCACAGCAACAGCCATTACAGCACAAATCATTGCTCAGGTAGCTAGTCATATTTATGGTGGAAATACGATTAATGAGATCGATACTATTCTGGCTCCCTACGTCGGTCATTCGTTCAAGAAACATTACAAGAATGGGCTTGAGTGGCTGTACATGCTAGACTCCATCGTGATTGATTCCTTAGACATCTCTTATGACAATCATAAGTTACACGCTGAATATCCAAGGTGTTTCGACTATGCGAAGAAACTTACGGAGAAAGAAACATTCGACGCCTTTCAATCACTAGAGTATGAGATTAATACACTCGTAAGCGCGAACGGACAGACCCCTTTCAGCACCTTTGGATTCGGCAGAGGAACATCTTGGGCAGAGAGACAGATTCAGATTGCTATCCTTAAGAATCGAATTAGAGGTCTAGGTAAGGACGGCAAGACTCCTGTATTCCCTAAGCTGATCTTTGGTATGGAAGAAGGCGTGAATCTAAAGCCTGAAGACCCCAACTACGATATTAAAAAATTGGCTTTAACCTGTAGCACTCTTCGCATGTATCCAGACATTATCTCTGTGCCCAAAGTGAAAGAAATTACAGGATCCTTCAAGTTCCCTATGGGATGCAGATCCTTCTTAGGTGCATACGAAGAGAATGGACAAGCCATTCATGATGGTAGATTCAATATGGGCGTCGTTACAGCCAATCTCCCACGGATTGCCATTCGTGCGAAGGGCTCCGAGAAAGAGTTCTATCTTCTACTCGATGAGTTGCTGGATACCTGTAAAGAAGGACTGATGTATCGTATTCAACGTTTAAAGGGAGTCCAAGCCAAAGTAGCTCCTATTCTATATATGGAGGGTGCAGCAGGCAGTCGACTCCAACCAGAGGATACGATTGATCATCTACTAGAGAATGGTAGAGCTAGTATCTCCCTTGGATACATTGGGATCCACGAGACGATTCTTGCCCTATACGGTCAACATATGTACGATGATCTTGCGCTTCGGCAAAAAGGATTAGACATTGTGAAGTATATGAGTGCCAAGACAGAACAATGGAAGAATGAAACGGGATATGGATTCAGTCTGTATTCTACTCCGGCAGAGTCCTTGTGTTATCGCTTCTGTAAATTAGATGAGGAGCAATTCGGGGCGATTGATGGGGTTACGGATAAAGGGTACTACACCAATTCCTTCCACTTGGATGTGAACAAAAAGGTGACTCCATTTGAGAAGATTGCTTTCGAGAAAGAGTACCCTCATCACGCCAACGGTGGATTCATTACCTATTGCGAATTCGATTCCCTTGTGAAGAATCCGGAAGCATTAGAAGCCGTGTGGGATTATGCATATGAGAATGTGCCTTACTTTGGAACCAATACCCCGACAGACAAATGTTTAGAATGCGGATTTGAAGGGGAATTTGAAGCTACAAACACAGGGTTCGAGTGTCCCAATTGCGGTAATCGTGATCCTAAGACGTCATCAGTCATTAGACGCTGCTGTGGGTATCTATCTGAACCTAGTCAAAGACCATTTAATGCGGGTAAACAAAAAGAGGTCCTCTCTCGCGTAAAGCATATGTGACCCGATGAATATAGCAGATTATAAGAAATTCGATGTCATTAATGGCAAAGGACTACGCCATTCGCTCTTCACATCAGGATGTCAGCATCATTGTAAGGGATGTTTCAATCCACTTACGTGGAGTTTTAACTATGGTACACCTTACACACAAGCCTTTGAGGATCAGGTTATCCGTGACCTGAATATTGACTATGTCAGAATATCTGGATTCTCTATATTGGGAGGTGAGCCCTTCCAGAATGTTGCGGGGTTATTGAATCTCGTCAAGAGAATCAAGCATGAATGTATGGATAAAGATATCTGGGTCTGGTCAGGATATACCTTCGAAGAGATCATCGCAGATCCGTCTCGATTAGAGTTACTTTCCTACTGCGACGTACTTATTGATGGGAAGTTTATATTAGAGCAAAGGAATCTGAAGCTAGAATGGCGTGGTTCCGAGAATCAACGGGTACTTGATGTACAAGAGAGTTTACTTAACGGGCAGGCCGTGCATTTTCTTCCTTTATCAGAAACGGTATTCGTTTGACTTATACATTCTTATATAAAAAGGGATTTTGAGTTCGTTCTCAAAATCCCTTTTTCCAATTCATCAATGCTAGTTATTCAACTTTAATACTTTCACCATTGCCGTAATCATACCTAAATGTAAATTCTCATGAGACATATTGAGTTGTACGAGTTCACCAATCGTCTCCGCCTTGGCGAAGTTATCCTTCACGGCTACGGGTTCATCTAGTTTGTCATGAAGCGTATCCTGCAAGGCATGTAATTGCTCGCGCAACTGAAGGATAAGAGCATCCCAATGTGGTGGCTCCTCCTGCCAATCTGCTGGTTTCGTTCCGTTACCGAATAATTGGGAATATGAGGCTGGCATCTTAGGTCCCAATCCTCCATAACCAAGTATGAGTCCATCTGCAACCGTAATAATATGTCCAAGTTGCCAATGGAGACTATTATTGAATCCCGTAGGTACAACATTTCGTTGAGATTCCGAGACCTGTTCTACTTGCAGAATGACTCTTTCTCTCGCTTTTTCAATCAGACCCATTAGAAATACTTCTCTCATCATTTTTAGCTCCTTTTAATAAAATCATAGGATTACTTGCTACTTCTTTTATATTATACCAATTCTGTGCTTACTCTCTAATTCCTCTAACAATAAGATTGATTAGGGGAAGCCGTATTAGCTACCATAATTCTTCTAAGAAAGAAAATTCGTTCATGAATATCTCCGTTTCATCCCTTGCACAAAGATCGTGAAGGCGATAAGTGAGTAGATAAATGGTAGCACCAGCAACCAACCAATCTCTCCACCAGAGTACTTCTCATAGTTCATCAACAGATTCATCGAATGAAATGCAGGTGGGAGAATCCAAGTGATCCATTCTAATGAAGGACTTAACTGGCTTGTTATGGACCCTTGGCAAAAAGACAGAATAATAACGAATAAAATACCTCCTATGGCTAGACTGGGACGAGGGACAAATTTGCTATGAAAGAAGACTGCTATCGCCGCTCCAAGGAAGGACATGCCCAGATGAGATAGCACCCCAACAATGATATCTTCACTTCCAATAGGTCTATCAAAACAATCACCTAGAATCGGATAAGTCATGGAAATAATAATCTGACACAAACTCATGAGAAGTATTGATGAAAGTAAACCTATGTAGTATTTCGCGGGACTTCTTAAGTGTAACAACGTTATTTCTTCTTGAATTAAGCTTTCCGTTTGCATAAAGCTGTAGCTAATCCACGCAGTTACAATGAAAGACACAACCGCAGTAACTGCGAAACTACCCATTACAGGTTGAGTCTATAGGTATAAAATAACCCTATAAAAATTAAATAGGTGAATAACGGTGGTATGAATCTATAGGAACGGCTATAGTTGCGAATCAAATATATTAGTAAACTTGGATTCATTTCGTTTCCTCCCCATCAACGGATAATAATTCACTGGGCCGTTGTTCTGTGGAAGTAACCGACACGACCGATCCACCACCATTCAGTATCTTTAATAAGACCTCATCGGAGGATTCATGTTCAACATATATAGAGTAAGTCCCTTCAACCTTCTCCATTTTCGCGACACTACCTATTGAGTTCACATCAAAGGCAACCCCATCTGAGAGAAGTTTGAAATCTAATACTAATAGATCCGGTTGAGTCAGGAGCGCCTGCATAATGTTAACTTTCTGAAGCATACCTTTGGAGAATTGGTTCATTCGCGTACCCGAAGCTTCTATTAACCCGAACTGATCGATTAACTCCATCACTCGAATGTTTAAGAAATCTTTATTCAATCCTTGGAATCGCCCCATGGATACCAAATATTCCTTAGGGGTAAGACGTAATTTGGGGAATCGTTCCGGAACATAGCTTATTCTTATCTCTTTGCCATGTTTCTTGTTAACCGTTCCACTCGAAGGTGTCATTAGTCCACAAATGATGCGCAATAGAGTACTTTTGCCAGACCCGTTTGAACCGAGCAAAGCTATTGTTTCCTTTTGACCAATGGACAATGTCACATCATGCAGCACTTGCCTTTTATTAAAAGACTTGAAAATATGCTATAACTTAATCATGTCTTCCACATGTTATCCTCCATTTTGAACGAGATGTTCTTATTCATTCATTCTACAATAATATTATTATTTTGGATAATTTTAGGATATTTATATATATCCCGTAGATTTATGTCAATCCCTACTTCTTACAGGATTCAAACACATCATTGTCGAAGCCATATAAAATCAAAATAATCGTTAAGGAGAGTGATTTGCCCCGTGATTGAAGAGGTACGTCATAACAATGTGGATCGTTTTACCGGCTTTGGTGAGCTATATGATCTTAGTCGTCCTGTCGCTCCTCCAGTAGTCACTGAAATTCTCACAACTTATTTGCGCACCAAACCACAAACCATTCTGGATGTTGGATGTGGTACAGGTCTGTCCTCATTCATATGGCTGGATAGAGCAGAACACATTATCGGATTTGAACCTAGTGATGATATGCGTGAAGTTGCACTGTCCAAATGGGTAGCAAGCGGACAACCTTCAACCCTTGAATTCAGATCAGGTTTATCTCATGAATTAGGATTACCTTCCGAATGTGTAGATATCGTGACCTGTTCCCAGTCCTTCCACTGGATGGAGCCACATAGCACATTACAAGAATTCGCTCGCGTCTTACGTCCTGGAGGTATATTCGCTGCATATGACTACGACTGGCCTCCTATCTTCGACTGGGTGGTCGATGAGCAGTATCAGCAACTTATCAGCTATGCGGATGATCGGGCAGCGCAGTTGGCACCTCAGAAACAGCGTGCACATAAATGGCGCAAAAATGAGCATTTACAACACATCCAGGATTCTGGTTTGTTTCGCTACTCAAGAGAAGTCGTCTTCCACCATAGTGAATGGTGCAATGCTGAACGATATGTGAATATTGCGCTCAGCCAAGGTGGGCTACAGACGGCCCTTAAGTTGGGGGCAGAAGAACTTCACGCTGAAATATCAAAGTTTCGTAAACAGGTCTCACAGGCATTCGCTGGAGAAACCCGCGAGGTTATATTCAGTTATCGGATGCGACTTGGTATTCGATAGTTCATTCGAATCTTTTAGATTTTTAAGGATCATTATACTCAAAGAAATACCAATAGAAATAGCCCACTGACAAGTCATCCCGTCAGTAGGCTATATTGTGTTTCAGCGATATCCCTGTCGCTTATCTTTATTTAGTATAGAAAGCTTCAAGTTCACTTACGATGGCTTCCTTATTATGATCAATAACTAACTGATGTTGTGGCTTAGAGAACAATTGCTCGATCTCTGTTGGGAACTCCTGCTTAATATCACATTGTGCGATCGCTTCATTAAATTTAGCAGGGTGAGCCGTAGCGAACGAGATACAGATTTCATCTTCACCATTGAACGCTTCATAAGCTGCCACACCGCAAGCCGTATGTGGGTCCAGCAAATAATCATACTCTGCTGTATATGTGCTGATCAATTGTAAGCATTGTTCGTTACTAGCTCCATAAGCTTCGAAATCATCTTGTACGCGTACTAAATCGTCTGCGCTAATCACAATCTCTCCAGCGTTCTGAAGATTCTTCATATAAGCGGACACTTTCTCCGCATCTTGACCTAAGAAATAATAGAGATATCTTTCAAAGTTACTCGCCACTTGGATATCCATCGAAGGACTATGTGTACTCTTGAAGTCGCCAGGCTTATATTCACCAGTCTTCACAAACCGCTCAAGAATATTATTCTCATTCGTTGCAATGATTAACTTATGGATCGGCAAGCCCATCATCTTCGCTAGGAAACCTGAGAAGATATTCCCAAAGTTGCCTGAAGGAACACTAACATTCACTTTCTTCGGTTGATCTCCTTGCTCAATTTGGAAATAGGCATAGAAGTAGTAGACTGTCTGTGCTAAGATCCGAACGAAGTTAATCGAGTTGATCGCACGAAGATTATGTTTGCTTTTAAAGTCTAAATCTGCAAATTGCTCTTTAATGAGTTTCTGACAATCATCGAAATTACCTTTTACCGAAAGGTTCAATACGTTCTTATCATCAACTGTAGTCATTTGGAGCTCTTGCACCTTACTTACTTTCTCGTGTGGATGCAGAATACAAATCTTAATACCTTCTTTTCCTCGAACGCCTTGGATCGCGGCTGCTCCTGTATCTCCTGAGGTTGCTCCAAGAATATGAATGATTTTATTCTGCTTCTTGGACACATAAGAATAGAATTCACCCATGAATTGCAAGGCTACATCTTTAAAAGCAAATGTGGGACCGTGAAATAACTCAAGAATGTAGAGAGAATCATTCAATTTCTTCACAGGTGTTACTTCAGGAGAACGGAAACTGGCGTAACTCTTATCCACCATTTCCTTCAGATCTTCATAAGGAATCTCATCATCTATATAAAGTGAGAAAATTTGAAGAAATAACTCCTTATAACTTAACGTACTCCACTCTTTCAACATTGCTGGTGATACCTGTGGGATCGTCTCTGGAATCATTAATCCCCCATCATCTGCTAACCCCATGAGTACTGTATCAATGAACCCTTGAGGCTCTACATGGCCTCTTGTGCTAATATACTTCATACAAATCCCCCATCGAATAATTTAAAATAGTGATCAGAATCCTCTAATAGTTATATCTATAATACATTCAGTTGCAAATATAGCCAATCCCTTATTTTTGGGAGAGCTCTATATGCGGCGCATTCTTGGATTATTTCATTACTTTCTTCGAGTGCAGTACTGTATGATTATAATAGTGAACCTTTAGGTTATAAAACGCCCTTTTACATATCTGATTAGGAGGTTACTCATTCAAGTGATCACAAGAGAACAACTTGAGAATAAACAAATTTGGATCTATGTAGTCTCTCTATTCATTGGAACTATGATAGGCATGGCAAGTCCTAACGTAAGTTCCTTTCTGTACTACACCATTTCTCCCATTCTAGCCATTCTGTTGTATAGCATGTTTGCACAGATTCCTTTTCTCCACCTAAGGAAGTCCCTATCGAACAGAAAATTTATCGCCGCATTACTCATTACTAATTTCATACTCGTTCCCATTGTCGTCTGGCTACTTACACAACTATTCCCACAGACTCCCTCTGTCCTAGTTGGAGTTTACCTTGTTTTACTTACGCCGTGTATCGATTACGTTATTGTGTTCACACAGCTAGGGCGTGGAAATGAGAAGTTAATGTTAGCTGCAACACCGATTCTGTTCGTCGTTCAAATGATATTACTGCCGTTATACCTGTGGTTATTTATAGGAAAAGAAGCGACTAGTATTGTAAAAGTAGGTCCGTTTGTAGAAGCGTTCCTCACCTTGATTGTGTTGCCATTATTTTTTGCCGTACTTACACAAGTATGGGCTAACCGTAGACCCAAGGGACAATCTGTACTACAAGCAACCGCTTGGTTGCCCGTTCCGTTCATGGCACTTGCCCTGATCATTGTCGTGGCATCTCAGATTGAGAAGGTCTATGCCGATTTCAACGTCATTGTTCACGTCATTCCGATTTATGTTGTGTTTCTTATCCTCATGCCAGCAATAGCAAGATTAATGGCTATGCTATTCCATTTAGATATTGGAGCAGGTCGAGCACTCATTTTCAGTTCAGGAACGCGTAACTCACTCGTTGTTCTTCCGTTGGCATTAGCCTTACCGGATGAATGGTCCACGATTGCAGCCGCCGTTATAGTCACGCAGACCATTGTGGAATTGGTTGGGGAATTAATTTACATCCGTCTGGTTCCAGGGTTTGTTCTGCGGGATCAATAGATTAGGTTGTACTAGGAAAAACACATAGAACTAAAAATAGGTCAATCATGGATATTGACCATAATTGACCTATATGACCTTTAGGTTATACTTTTGAATTACTATAGTGGTATTAGATGGGTTAATTGAGTCATTCGGCACTGGGTAGCCCCACCGGAAAGAGAAACCTTAAATGGCATAAGCCAATCAAGGTCAGGAGGGTATCTACTCTAAATTATTCTTTGGCAATTCTTTTGCTAACGGTTCTCTAACCAAGTTCTTATATTGAAGCTTGTACACACCGATTTGTTTGTAATTCTCTCTAGCTTGATATAATGAAATATGATTTGCTCCTATGCTTATGTCAGGCTTAGCATGAGCCACAGCATCAAACTGCCAAAAACATACATCACAAATATCTACAACAACCTCATCTTCGCTTTCTATAGTGAATTTGTCACAGCAAGGACACTGTAGTCTCTTCATATTTCACACTTCCTCTCTTACTTTAACTTCATATTCAAATGTCAATTGCTGAGAAGAGGCTTCTGCAAAGGTGCTGATCCCCCCAGCTGTTTTTAAAAAAACACATGGAGCAATACTCTCTCATGTGGATTTCTAAGTGTTTAGAATAGTTTCAAACCATTTTTAATAAAAATCTGTAATCTAGGTAGAACGCCATCAAGCAGGTTTGGTTCTTCACAGTGTACCGAAAGGATGTAACCAACTAATTCTTCGTGCATGTGTAATACGAATGTTCTATCATAAAATGGTCTTCCTACTTTATGAACTATACATGTAAAGTACCAATCTGCTGTTATGATTTCTTCAATTTCCTCATCTGATTTAGGGGCATACCATATTTGATTGAAATAATAGCCCCCTGGAGGATCGAATGGATGCACCCAATCGCCATTTCTAAATACTTCTCGTTCGTATACTGAGAATGAACTTCCGAACGCCGCTCGTCCTCCGACATAGCCACCGAAAGCCAATGGCTTGTTCTCACACTCGATGACCTCTAGCTTCTCGTTCCAACAGTTGATAACTACTGTAGTATGTGACCGCTTATGTAAATCAACGCCTACATGTGTTATATTTTCAAGCATTTTGTATGTGCATACAGTTGTTTCGGAGAAATATCATACGGAAGTCATGAAGGTTAAGTTCTTATGGACATAACCGCGCCCCATTCATTCGGCACTGGGTAGGGGTAAAAAGAAAGACCTTGAGGATTACCATCTCAAGGTCTTTTACAACTTAATGCAAATACAAATCAAAATCTACCTCTGCATTAATAGCATTAGCAAATTCGATAAAAGAACTTTCCAAGTATATTGCAGGTTTTTGATTCTGTTCAATTTTAATAATAATGAAAATTTTATATATCAAATCAAACTCATTCTTCAAATCAATTAACACAGTTTCTTTGCCTGACATCTTATTAATGAGTTGAGCCAGAACATCTGATACATATAGCGTCTCGACGTAACCTGTGCTGATACTCCAACAACTTTCCTTTCGTTCAACATTCCTTTTACTGAAATTACCTTTTCGGTACTGCTCAGTTGGTTTTATAGCTAAACGCTCTGTTATTTGATCTGGGATGAAGTGATCGCCAATTGCGCTTAACTCCACCATAATAATGGTATTCTCCATATCAGCACCGCTCCTATTTTATTTTCTCACCTGTTGGAATAGGCAATTCGCCACTCTTGTTGTATTTGGGTTTACGCTGAATATAAAGCTCCCCTGTATCCTTATTTACATAAAGGTCATATTCCGCTATCTTTGCTTTTTTCCCGAGTACATCCTTCTTTAATTCATGAGCGTCTATTCCTTTCTGTTTTAGATATTTATCGCTAACTACATCCAAATTACATTTCGTATTATGCACCCAAATACCCAAGTCCGTTACATAATACGTATGGTAATCCGCAACAGTAAAGTTATAGACTGTAACTGGCTCATCCAGTTTAACAAACTCTACCTTGTCAATGGTAAGGTTGCTTCCATCAGCCTTTTCGAGATTGTCCCCTATTTGAAGTTCATCTGCAAACAGCCATCCCTTACTTTCAACCCAGAACGGATGGTTATCGGTCGACTCGATGACTTGCTCCCCAACATGTAACTTAATAATATCATCACGTTGGTTACGGTAAAGATTCGTTACTTCCTTGTAGCCTACTTCTCCATCCGGGTTGTTCTCATCCTTGGAAAGAACCATATCTCCAGACTTCAATGTCTTCGATATTCTTTTCCTCTTCGTTTACGATATCGAGATACGGTTGCTTCGAATGATATGCCTCATACAATCTATTTGCATATGATTTATATGAGTCGCCGTTAATGATATTCGCAATGACGGATTGAATCAGGGTCTTCTTGATATACCTTGGCTGATAAAGTCTCAGGAAGAAATGTACGTTCTCAGAGAGCACTAGATACGGGTTAGCCTCTAACTGGTCAATTCTATAGCGATTTACTTGCCCCCTTCTGCGTACTGTTTTGATGAGATTTTTTCCTCCAGTGAGGTTATAGCCGACTTTACAGTGGATTCACTAATTCCTAAATTACATGCAATAGTCTCTTGAGAGGGAAAGGCTTCTTCGTACGAGTGGGCGACTAGCCGAATCGCACCCCATTCTATGTCAACTGCTCATCAGCAGAGTTTTTTCTTTCGCCGTAACAATCGCTGTAAAGGTCAGTTCAGTTGCGGACAGAATCAAAAAACCTATAAGTTTGCCGCCCTTGCTATGAATAGTCGTGCTATCCTTCCTAAAAGATGCGCCTTCCCTTCACCCTCTCTATCGGAACAGGGTAGTTTACAGTTGCAATTCATTTTGAAAAAACCGTGAGAAAGCGAAGATAACAAAAAACAGGTCAATCATGGTGGTATCTGACCATAATGAACCTGTAATATGTAACGCTAAAGCGCTACTTAGGTTATAAAATTCAAGCATTTATGTGCGTACAGGTATATTAGAGGAATATTATACGGGGGTGATGAGGGTTAAGTTCTTTCGGGACTGGGTGGGGTCAAAAAAAGGACCTTGAGGTAACCCCCAAAGTCAACAAATACTACGAACAATAAATTGAAATAAACTCTATTGATGCTACTAACTCGTCCCAATCGTCAATATCCACTAATTCAAAACATATTCCAGGATATTCGGGCAGTTTGTAAACATAATCCTCTTTTATCCACCTAATGCCAAAATCATTCAGATCAGATAGTGTATTTCCTATACCGATTTTTTCAAGGAATTTCCCTCCGTATTCACCAAACACCGTTATTTGGGTTATGTTTTTTTGATTTTTATCTACCCAAAACTTCATGGTATTTGTTGTTATGGTATAGTGATTGTCTAACTCTTCCTCAGCAAAGGAACTAGATTTTATTTCCCCTTTTAGTTCTTGCATTCCCCATCCAAGTTGAAAAAAGTCGACGCTAACACCGTTAATAATCATGATATTCAAGTCACCTCTTACTCATTGTAATTTAACAACATTTATTCCCTTGTACTCTGTTCCAGTAAGGAAATCTATTACTTGTCCTGTCTTCACATCGATTACCACAGTTTTTCCACCATAGGTAATCGCTCTTTGCTTTGTTCCATTTAATGTGCCTTTACCATTCCATGTTCCTTCAACAATTGTTGCACTTGAATTCTTCTGATAGGTATTGGCAAAATCTTTAGCCGCTGCATCATATTCCTTTTTAGAAGCGTAACCCATATTTTTACCCCATTTGTCGAAATGATCACCCAATTGATACATCTTTTTATCCGATAAACTAATGGGATTAATACAGTTCGTATTATGCACCCAAATACCCAAGTCCGTCACATAATACGTATGGTAATCAGCAACTGTAAAGTTGTAAACCGTAACAGCCTCATCAAGTTTAACGAACTCAACCTTATCAATCGTAAGATTGTTACCATCAGCCTTCTGGAGTTTATCCCCTACTTGCAGTTCATCTGCAAACAGCCAACCCTTACCTTCCACCCAGAAAGGATGGTTGTCGGTCGTCTCAATAACCTGCTCACCAACATATAACTTAATTATATCATCACGTTGGTTGCGGTAAAGATTAGTTACTTCCTTATAGCCTACTTCTCCATCCGGGTTGTTCTCATCCTTGGCGAGAACCATATCTCCGACTTCAATGTCTTCGATATTCTTCTCCCATCGTCTGTCAGAACCTCAGTACCCGTGGTGAAGCAATTGCATTTAGAAGCCCACTTTGCCACCTTTTTATAAGCCGCTTTTGCGCCTTTTCCGACTGCTTTTCCAGCTACCTTACCTGCTTTTGCTACAATTTTCCCAGCCGGAACTACACCGGCTAATCCAATAACTCTATCTGCTGTTGATATTTTCGCACCAGTCACTAAACTTTTCCCAGTTGCTGCTTCTTGAATGCTTTTAGCTGCGCCTATATAGGGTATGAAGTCAACTCCACAATCTCCGACCTCTCTCCAACTACTTACACCACAATGCCCACTAGGATCCACATTTGTTAACGGATTATTCTCCACATACGAATACAAATTCATACTTAACGGATTCGTAAGTTCTCCTTCATACGTATCTCTGGATACAAATCGTGCGGTATTAGGATCATACCAACGAGCGCGCAGATATTGAAGTCCAGTATCGCTGTCCCAATATTCACCGGAGTAGCGGAATACGTTCGGAACGTCTTCTTTCTCATTCGTTGGGTTACCCCAAATATCATAGCTGTAACTATTCAGTTCATTACCATCTTTATCGGTTAACCCAACGACATCACCATGTCCATTAAACTGGTAGTACTCCATGCCATTGGTTTTGCTCTGACGAGCCCAAAGACGGCCATCCAGATCATAAATATAGAAGTAGGATACTCGAGGTGCGTTATCTACTCCAATGGTAGCTTCTGCTAGGAGCTTGCCTTCCTCATCATAATAGTAACGGATCCGTTGATCCTTGGTCACACGTTCATATAATAGGCCATCTCCATTGTAGCTATAGGTAACATCGACAGTCTCTTTTCCTTGACCCTGACCTGTAACTCCAATCAATCGATCCAATGTATCAAAGGTATATGTGTTATTCGTTGAAAGATGAATTCATTCGGCAATGGGTAGCCCCCACAACAAAAAACCGCAGGAGATGCACTCCTGCGGTTTTTTGTTGTACTATTTCTAGCTACTATAAATCATGATTTCGTTAAATGAGAAATTCGGTTTGAACAATACTTCAAGTTGCTTCTTACTATTATCACAATAGATAATCAATCGGTTATCATTTCTAGTTATTTTTATGACATCTTTCAATTTCAATTCTACTATAGGAACACTATAACTTTGGTGATTTAAACTAATTAGACATTCATTCTCATAAACAGATATAGTCAACACTAGTTTAAATCCAAAATCATCTATTTTACTGTAAATACACATCCCTGCTTCATATTCTCCAATTACTACTGGTTCAGTTTCAAATAACTCTAACAAGTCATATTCACTGAATTGAATAAACATTTGAATCTCCTCCTATTGTGGTATAACTGTAATGACATCTCCATTTGAATTAGTGACTACTTTTAATTTGTCACTCTGATATACGAAGGTTCCCTGTGTATTTCCCGAAGTCTTAGTTCCATATTTGATGGTATTCTCTACTACACTCGGAGTAACCCCGCGTGGTTCAATTTGTTTGTTGATGAAGTCATTATACTCCTTAGTTCCAGGTTTCAATCCGCTCTGATTTGCTCTTTGATATGCTCTTGTTGTTAATTCTGCTCTTACCTCCGGCGTATTGGGAGCCATTCTCTCCAATGCATGTTCTGAGTATTTTCGACTGCTTATTGTTCCCCCACCTTTAGGCATACTCCATCCTGTATTAGCCGTGCTCTTACGAGACGGTTTTGCACTAATTGGTAGCTTCTTTATAATCCTTGCTTGGCTCAGTGTTGTATTTAAATTTTTCGAGGCCTTAATGGTTGTACCTGGTTTAATGGATGTAGACTTTCCGACCGACGCTTTAGTAGAAGATTTCACACTACTACCCATACCGGATCTACCTATGCTTTGTCCAGAACTAACTCGTCCTCCTATATTATTGTATCCGCAATTGTGGGTCCATAGCTTCAGATTCGTTACAAAATAGTTATGGTTTTTATGCACACGGAAGTTATAGACGGTCGTTTCTTCAGCTTTTATTTCAATCTGATCAATCTTGTATTCCTTTCCTTCATCATCTATCAAACTATCGCCAACTTGCAACCCTCGGCTCTCCATCCAACCTATACCTGCTACCCAGAATGGATGCTCTGCCGTGGTTACGATTTCTGTTTCGTTGACATGAATATGATACGTTTCATTCGTAATACGATTAAACGTTTCCTCAACTGGCTGATAGCTCAGTTCGCCGCTCTCTTCCTCTTTTGTCAATACACGGTCGTTTACCTGAATGTCTTCAACCGCCTTCGGACCTTTCGATGTTTCGATTACAGTACCTGATGCAAAACATAGAAAAGCACAACTTAACGTCAGGTGTCCACTAGGATCCACATTTGTTAACGGATTATTCTCCACATACGAATACAAATTCATACTTAACGGATTTGTGAGTTCCCCTTCATACGTATCCCTAGATACGAACCGTGCGGTATTGGGATCATACCATCGAGCGCGTAGGTATTGAAGTCCAGTATCGCTGTCCCAATATTCTCCGGAGTAACGGAATACGTTCGGAACGTCTTCTTTCTCATTCGTTGGGTTACCCCAAATATCATAGCTGTAGCTATTCAGTTCATTACCATCTTTATCGGTTAACCCAACAACATCACCATGTCCATTAAACTGGTAGTACTCCATGCCATTGGTCTTACTCTGACGAGCCCAGAGTCGGCCATCCAGATCATAAATATAGAAGTAGGATACTCGAGGTGCGTTATCCGCTCCAACGGTCGCTTCCGCTAGGAGCTTACCTTCCTCATCATAATAATAGCGGATCCGTTGATCCTTGGTCACACGTTCATATAATAAGCCATCTCCATTGTAGCTATAGGTAACATCAATAGCTTCTTTTCCTTGACCTTGACCTGTAACTCCAATCAATCGATCCAATGTATCAAAGGTATATTTCCTATTCTTCAATCCGGAAATTTGGCCACCTGCTATGGTCAGCCGGTTCCCTTGATCATCATACGTGAACGTTTTGTCCTTTCCATCACTTTGTTCACTCTCAATTCTACTTAGAGAATCATACGTGAACTGGTCCGTCGTTCCGTTCTGTGTTCGATTTATAATATTCTTGTTGTTATCATAGTCGTAGGTGAACTGCTGGGAAGATGAAACTCCTCCAATGTTCACACCCGATAAATCGTAACTATTGTAACTAAAGGTTGTACTTAAGCTATTGGATGATGCTTGACGTTTCAATAAGCTGTTAGCTTCATATTCAAATGTCATTTGCTGAGAAGCGGCTCTCGCAAGGGTGCTGATCCCTCCAGTTGGTTTATAAAAATCCACATGGAGCGAATACTCTCTCATGTGGATTTTTAAATGTTAGACTAGTTTTAGACCATTTTCAAAAAAAATCTGTAATCTAGGTAGAACTTCATCAATCACGTTTGGTTCTTCAATGTATACCGAAAGGATGTAACCATCTAATTCATCGTGCATGTGTAATACGAATGTTCTATCATAAAATGGCCTTCCTACTTTATGAACTATACATGTAAAGTACCAATCTTCTGTAATGATTTCTTCGATTTCCTTATCTGATTTAGGAGCATACCATATATGATTGGAATAATAGCCCCCTGGAGGATCGAATGGATGCACCCAATCACCATTTCTAAATACTTCTCGTTCGTATACTGAGAATGAATTAAATTGAGTTATACCATTAGTCATAAACAACAATTCATCTCCATCTGCAACAAAAGAATGAAGTAAATTTATTACTTCTATATTGCCTTTATCTTCGGACTTATGATATAAATTATGAAAATGATACGCCTCCACACTAAATCTCTCCTTTAAAGATTATCATAGTAGTCCATTCCATCTCGGTCTTGATAGTGAGTTCTTCTTATATGTAAAAATTCATATTATAGATAAATTAATTGTTCCTGCCCTTAAAATATTCATCAATAACATCTTCATCTACATCCTACTATGAATTTACTACTATTTGGTGTTAAAAAAATGCCTAGGGTTTGAACCATCCAATCTTTACTAGCTGGTTCTAAATGATAATGTTTTCCTTCTTTATAGTTATGAGCTAATCGTATCAATTCAGTTCCTAAGCCTAAAAGGGCATTTTTGCTTAAGAATAACGATACTTTCGATTGCTTTGTTATGTCATTTCCCTCGCTATCAAAAACTTGCAATACGCCAACGTTATCTGCTTGATTTTCAAATTCATCATTATCATCATTTTCTATATCAATTACATATTTCACAACATTTCCTCCTTTTAAAATCTATCAATTATATTTCCATACTTATCTACCACAATATGATATGACTCTCTGGATTTCCATTTACCAGCAGATGTTCGTTCCACTTGTAAAAGTGTAGCCTGTACGAGCTTGATTATTGTAGGTATACCCGATCTGAGCACCATCCGGGTAGCGTAAAGTCTGTAATGATCCATCCAATGGATTATATTTTATACTGTGTCTCCCATGGACTGGACATCGACCATACTTGTACGTCGTCCTACCGCATCGTAGGTGTATGGTATTCCTTCACTTAGGGTTGTAATTCCCGTTACTAAATTATCATCATTATACTTATATTCGGTCGTCTGTCCCGTATAGTTGATAAACTTAATTACATTGCTACCTGATCAATCTACCTAGAGCATCATACGTAGATGTCGTAATTTGTCCATTACCATCCTGACTAGTGAGAACATCACCATCCAGATCATATGTCCATTTCGCTAGAGGTATGAAACTACCATTATTGCCTTCTTCTTGCAATGTGATCTGTCCTAATAAGTCGGACTGTTCTCTTTGTTTATTCCCACTCGCATCTTTATAAGTGGTCGTAAGATGCGCCAAGTCATAATCTACTATATCTTCTGTAAGATCGGCATAAATCGTGCGTTTCAACCCACTAAAGGCATCATACGAATATAACGTAGAGGTTTGTTCAGCGTTATCTTACTTGATTGAAGATAAAGCGATTCATTCGGCAATGGGTTGGGGTAAAAGAAAAACCTTGAAGGATTTGATTCCCCAAGGTCAATCTACAGGTATTAGATACAAACTATCCTTTAATATCTCCCAAAGTATTCATCTGAGAACTCACCATCAATATTATAATCAACATGATAGTAGAAAAATTGAATCCCTGTCTTTGGATGAACCAAGTCAAAACAAATTCTAAAATAAGGGAACTCCCTATCAAAACTATTTACGAATATACTTACATATTTATACTGTATTCTTAAATCTGAATAACTTAAGCCATTTGGCAAACTCGCCTCATCATCTTTCAGAAAATTGGTTGAGCATTTACAAACAAGTTCTTCAAGTATTTTTTGGGTAGAATCCTTCATCTTTTCAAAGTCATAACTGAGATTAAAAGTCTGTTCTATTGACTTCAAATCCATTCCTCTCACCACCTTTCATCAACTATTTACCGCTGGTCATGTAATCAAATACCATCGCGCCATTCTCATCCATTCTTCCATAGACCCTTACATGGTTTGGTGCTCCTGCAACTTTCGGCAATGGGTTGGGGTTAAATATGAGGTTCTCGCCCCAAGGTCTCCCACATCAATATCCGTATGCTTTGAGTGTTGTGGGGGTAAAGAAAGACCTTGGAGATAAATACCCAAGGTCTTAGCAGAATTACTTTATTACTGTTTAAGATAACCTACTGTTATTTCACCTTCATGATAAAACTCGATTACATATTTTTGTTCAGGACAGTAAATCCATGTATCGAAACCAACCGCTGTTACATCATCAATATACTCAAATACTTTATTTAATTTACTTTTCACAATTGGCAAATGAGCCCCATCCCATATTATTAATACATCAGAGCTAACAAAATCAAAGTGTTTTTGTAAAACAGCAATTATTTCATTACATGTGTTAACCTTGTGCTTTTCACCTACCTTTCCCCAGTCAATTCTACCATTCATTGAGATTGGGTAATTTCCAGTCATCAATCGGGTGTATTCATTCCGTTGATTAAGGGGTAGTACTTCGATTTCAGGTAGGAGTACCTCAATACATTCATCAAATAAAGTCATACTAACCACCTTCCTATTTATTTAACATATCGATGTAAGACTTGAATGTAGCTTCGTTTCCTTCAAATGGAATATAGGCTTTGTAAGCTTTGTCTCCCTTACCATTACTAAAATCATCGATATTAATATGCATACCTTTTTCTGAATCCCAATCAAGTCTCCAACGTTTTTTACCATCGGCTGATGTTCTACCAATTACTTTATCATACCCATAGCTACTTTCCATTCCACCAATCCAAGCTTTTGAACCCTCACCAAAGTCTCCCAGTATTTCCGTCACCTGATTTCGTGCTTGTTCGTATGTTTTGACGTTTGGCAACTTACACTCAATATTATGAACCCAAATGCCTAAGCTACTAACAAAGTAAGTATGAAAATCAGCAACAGTGAAGTTGTATACTTTAACTTTCGTATCATGATTTACAATTTCAATGTTGTCAATCTTTAGATAATTTCCTTTACTTTGAACTAGCCTATCCCCCACCTTCAAGTCTACAGCAAGTACCCATCCTTTGCCTTCAACCCAAAATGGATGATTATCGGTAGTTTCAATAATTTGGTCTCCAACGGAAAGCTTATACGTCGTATCCTTCTCATTTCGATGTAGTTGGATTACTTCCTTGTAAGCCTGTTCTCCAGTTTCTTCATTCTTAGAAAGAACCTTATCTCCTACCTCGATTTCCTCAATAGGTTTCTCCCCTTCGTCTGTTAGAACCTCAGTACCCGCGGTGAAGCAATTACACCCTTTAGAAGCCCACCATGTCACCTTTTCATAAGCCACTTTTGCCCTTGTACTTAAATAAAACTAAAATTTAATCCTATTTCCTCTTCCCAAATAGCCCACAATGACTTATGGTTATATAGGAAAAATATCCATATAGACAATAAAATAGGAGTGTATAACAATGTCAAATGCAAACGCGACACATGCGTCGCCCATGAATGGTAATTTATTCAGGAACAGGTTCTACCAGACCATACTCATCTCAAATTTATTTCTGCAAATCGGAATATGGGTCAGAAACTTCGCCATTCTCATGTTTGTTACCGATCAGACAAATAACGATCCTATGGCAATTTCACTTATTTCTGTTGTTGAATTTGCACCGATCTTTGTATTCTCCTTCATCGGAGGTGCGTTCGCTGACCGTTGGCGACCTAAACGAACCATGATCTGGTGTGATTTTCTTTCCTCCATTTCAGTGCTTATCGTCCTAATGACGTTACTCTACGGTTCATGGGAGACCATCTACTTCGCCACTTTCGTCTCCGCGATACTCTCACAGTTTTCTCAGCCATCCGTCATGAAACTATTCAAGCAACATGTCCATCCAGATCAGCTTCAGCAAGGTATGGCATTGTTCCAATCCCTTATGGCCATCTTTATGATTATGGGACCCGCTCTTGGTATTTTTTCATATAATCAATTCGGGATTCATATCTCCATAGCTGTAATGGGTGTTGCGTTCTTATTGTCTGCTCTTATTCTCTTCCGTCTCCCGCCTGATGAAGTACAGGTGGCAACTCATGAAACTAAAGCTCTAAATTTACGCAAAGAACTGGCTGATGGGTTTCGATATGTATGGAAAAGCCCCGTATTGAAGGTCCTTGCAGCTACATTTGCCATTGCTGGTTTTTCTATTGGCATCATACAGACTCTGGGGCTGTTTGTAGTTACCGAGCGACTTGGTCAGGATAAAGAATTCCTACAATTCCTCTTGATGGTTAATGGTGCCGCAATGCTGGTTGGTGGTGCTCTTATTATGACCCTAGCCAAAAAGGTATCTCCACAAATGTTACTTGCTTTTGGCATGAGCATTAGTGCCTTATGTATTGTTGGTATGGGACTATCCACAAGCGTTCCTCTCACATTAGCACTTCAGTTTCTAAATGGACTCACGATGCCTTGTATTCAAATCGGAATCAACACGTTAATTCTGCAATGGACAGAACAATCCTACGTTGGTCGTGTAAACGGTGTACTCAGTCCAATGTTTATGGGTATGATGGTCATCATGATGTCATTAGCAGGCGTTCTCAAAAGTCACTTTCCAATCGTAGAAATCTATTGTGTATCCGGAGTGATTATGCTAATAGGCGCTCTGATCTTGGTTCCAATCTTCAAGCACAAACCTTCTATTGCTACAGAATCACCCACCGCTCAAGGTTAGGGTTCTCGGTCGATACACTTCTCACTCATTCACGCTATCTTCACATAAGAGAACACAGCCCTTAATCAATTACGATTAAGGGCTGTGTTTTTTCTATCATTTTTCGCCGAGAGGACTCCCACTTCTATAAGTAGTGAGGTGAATCGGCGACCTCCTGAATAATTCCACAAGATGTTCTTCCCTTCTTATATCTTAAGAGGTATAATAGAAATAGAACGTATGTTCGCATCATGCGACTGTAAGGGGGTGAAGCTTTGTCAGATTCAAAGTCAATGTACAGAACCTATCAAGTGTGGGTTAAGCCTGGTCATCGCTTGTTTGCGTACCTCGATCAAGCATGTCAGGATGCCAAGAATCTGTATAACACGACCAACTTTTACATCCGACAGATCGTTACCGCTTTTGGGAAGAATGAGCCTCTTCAGCCGTTGCAACAGGAAGTTCTGGACACGCTGGCGTCCCATATTGACGTCATGAACGAACGACGAAGAGAAAAGAACCGTTCCCATCCGTTCAAGCTACCCTCGCAAGAGAGTCCTTTTGTTCATTATAACTTCTTGGATGCTTTGTTCAAGGTGATGAATCAAATCGATTATCGGGCGCTCCCAACGCAGTGCAGTCAGGGAATCATGAAGGTGGTGTTCCACAATTGGAATGCCTTCTTTGCCAGTATCAAGGACTACCGCCAGCATCCTGAGAAGTACAACGGCAAGCCTAATATTCCGGGGTACGTTCGGAACAGGGTGAAGGAAGTCATATTCTCCAATCAAGATTGTGTGATCAAAGAACGGAAATGTCTCAAGTTTCCAAAGACCAAGCTACAACTGAACATCGGTAAACTGGGCTGTATTGACGGGCAACTGATGCAAGTGCGTGTTGTTCCAAGCCATGGACAATACGTGGTTGAAATGATCTTCGCTTATCCTATGGAAAAGAAGGAAGCGGTACAAGAACACGTGCTGGCCATTGATCTTGGCGTCGACAATCTTGCAACCATCGTCACGACGACCGGAGCAAAACCGCTCATCGTGAAGGGCAAGATCGTTAAAGCAATCAATCAGTATTACAACAAGATGAAGGCGTACTATACCTGCATTCTTCGTCAGGGCAAGGAACTACGCGAAGGAGCGTACACGTCCAGACGATTAGGACGACTCCATTTGAAGCGCCACCGTAGGATCAAAGACATCTTCCACAAGGTAAGTCATCATATCGTTACGTTGGCAGTGGAGCATAACATCGGTACGATCGTAATTGGGCATAACGATGGATGGAAGCAAGCGCCCGGGATCGGACGACGAAACAATCAGTCCTTCAGTCATATTCCCCATCAGATGCTCATCGAGATGATCAAGTATAAGGCAACAGAACAGGGAATAGTCGTTATCCTGACCGAAGAGGCGTATACCTCGAAAGCTAGTTTCCTAGATCTAGACCCCTTGCCGAGTTATGGCGAAAAGGGGACATGGACCTTCTCAGGCAAACGGGTGTATCGCGGTCTGTATAAGAATTGTAAGGGCTTAATACATGCCGATGTAAATGGCGCAGCCAATATTATGCGAAAAGTATTCCCAAACGTATCCGCCAAAGGAGCGAATGGGATAGAGGGGTTGGATGGTAACCAGACCATCAACGTGTCAACTCCACTGATGTTAAGCATCCTGAAATAAGTTGGATGATACATCAGAAACCCCCACTTCAGCCAAAGCGACAGCGTTGGTAAGTGGCGGGAGTATTCATTAAATAATCAATAATGGAGATGCCTAGACGATTCACCCATGAATTTGTCTCTTTTTGCAACTTTTTTAACATGCTATACGTGGTTACAGTGAAAGGAGCACACCATGGAATTAGAGCTTCTGTACCAACGGTATGTTAATGATCTATACCGATATTTGTTTTCTCTTACAAACGATCATTATTTAGCCGAAGACATGGTGCAAGAAACATTTTTTCGCGCATATTTGCATTTAGAGAATAATGATATAGAAGTCATTAAACCCTGGCTGTTCAAGGTTGGATACCATGTATTCATTGATTACACACGTAAACGAAAGAGAATCATTCTACAAGATACTTTGGAGGATCAACTAGATTTGCAGACCCCCGAACATGGTGTAATGGAAAAGGAAGGACTAGATCAGTTACTTGCACTCATTCATGCTTTGCCTGAACATGAAGCCCATGTTATTTTACTATGCGACTTCCATCAGTTGAAACTCCACGAAGCTGCTGATGTACTGAACCTTAATCTAAATACATTAAAGAGCCATTTGTTACGTGGTCGAAAAAAATTGAAAGTCATACTACAAAGAGAGGTACTGATGAATGAAGGATCATAAGATGGATGACTCAGAGGACATAACATTAGAGAAGGACAATGATTACTCCAAATATCTTAATCGAGCACTGACCGACTATCAATCGATCCACAAGTTAACCGAAACTCAAGAACGGAGAATTATAAAGACAGCTAAATTTCAGGCCAAAGTGAGTACAATCCTCATTATTCTTGCCATTCTTTTATTAGTGTTACCTGTTCTGACCTTAGGTTCTTGTCTATATTATAGCCGTGAGAAAAATCTGTTATTAGATATCGTTAGTAAAACTATTTATGTAACAGAACCAAACACCAAGTTGGCAAGGCCCAACTCCAAATTAGCAGTACAGCCAATAGATAAACGAATCGGAATTTTCTCAATGGACGCTCTTTTCCCTACCCTTAAACGAATTGGAAAAGAAGATATACGAACTGGAGAATATGATGTCCATTTTTTTATGGATCATGTTTCTAAGGTTACATATAATCATTTAGTTGACAAACCCGTTCCTGATGTATTCGATACGTCAGAGAGTACTGGATTCTTACATCCAGATGAGCCGATGGTATTCGATCAATACAGAGATTTAGAAGTACTGAATGGCATGACATCTGGAACTGTAGCAGAACTCTATGTATCATTTGATAAAATAATCTCACCCGATCAAGTGAAAGATATTTCAACTAATCTCGATATTGATATTGTATGGGTTGTTGTAGATACAGGCTCTTCTCAAAAAGATGATGATGGCGTGTTTACGGCACCTATTGGATATCCATTTCAACCAGACGATGATTTTTGGTCTCCGTTCTTTGTTTCAACAGGTGAGTCAACAACCAATGAAGAGCGATTTATATCGATTCTAAATCAATTATCTAAGAATGAACAGTTAGCTACCAAAGTGTCTAGAGCACTCTCACTCTCTCTTCCTCAAAGATTAGCTTATATCAAGGAGCATGGCATACAAATATATGGCATGGTCGTAACCGGACCTGTTGATGAATTGAAAAAAATAGAAACTAACCCGATCATTCGTACTCTAAAAGTGGAGGATTCGAGAATATGGAACTGGCATTCTTAAAAAAACACGATCCACACAGCAGAAAAAAGTCGGTTATAAACCAACTATTCTCTCTAGCAGGTCTGATCTCTTTTCTTTGTGGACTTCTATTATTAGCTCTTATAAATATAAGCTTACTTCTACAAGATCTAGAGATGATGTATTTAATTCCTCCGGAAGCTGTGTTTATACCAGGTTTATTACTTGGGTTGATAGGTATTTGTAAAAGAAGGGGATCACGAACCTATACTTGGTGGGGATTAGGCCTCAATATGATAATAATAGGGTTTTATTATAGTGGTTTTGTAGCATGGTATATAAATACTAATACAAACACTTGAATGTTGCCGATTGTTCACACTCACTCATAACTCAAATAGGCAGCTGACGATTTCGTCGGTTGCCTATTTATTGCGAATCTTCTCTCTGTACAGTATTTCCTGTTATTCAAATCCCATTTCATACCGTCACCTTCGCTACTCCATACATACTTCATTGCTGTCTGTAAGGCACTGATTAAGACTTAGGGCATCAATCTTTTGACAGATTAAATCCTTCTTCCCACAAATATTCCTTCGCCTCTTCTAGCGTTCCGAATACCATTTCAATAACAGTTCCCGTGTAGACATACCATAGATCCTCATCACGTGTAAGCGTAAGCGATTCACCATCAGCATTAATCCACACTTCAGAACCGTAGACATGACCCTTCTCACGGACATCGTCATCGTCATTTGCAGATTCAACCACTTCTCCACTGCTAGAAAGAGAACGAATGGAGGCATCTACAAGTTCCCTTAATTCCTCAGCAGTATAGTCTCGAATATTCACGAATCCCCTATCATCAGGGGCATAACCCGGTAGAAGACCTGCATAGATGAATCCATTACCATTCGGATGGAGATGAAGGGCAACCGTCTTCTTATCCGACTTACTCTCCTCATAGTGGAAATTCACTCGACCGAGCGAGACGTTCTTTCGTTGTAATTCAGGGTAAGATTCTAGAATCTCAAGTTTCTGTTCAAAAGATAACATATGACCTCCGACGTGCTATTTATAGTGTTGTGATTATATCATATCTGTTCTATAGAGACCATTACGGTCTGTTTGCATGCTCTTATCCCATCCATTTTTGATGCTTTTGTCAGCCAAATAGGTTGACAATTATAATTATTCCGATAAAAATAGAGTGTATGTAAATTATAGAAATTATTACTTATAATTGTTACATTTCTTCATAGTTGAACGTATGGAACGGGAGGGTAATCAAGATGATCCAAGTGGACAATGTCAGTAAAATATTTAATCAACGTGATGGGAATAGCTTTCAAGCATTGGACGGAGTGAACTTTACGATTAAAAAAGGGGAATTTGTATCTCTGCTCGGTCCATCCGGCTGCGGTAAATCAACCGTGCTTAATCTTATAGCTGGATTCGATAATAGCTATGAAGGATCTATCAAGGTTGCTGGGGATGGCATTACAGGACCAGGGCCAGATCGTGTTGTTGTATTTCAAGAGCACGGCTTATTTCCTTGGTTGACGGTGCTTGAGAATGTTGCATTTGGCTTGAAGCAGAAGGGTATAGGGAAAAAGGAACGAAATGAGCTTGCACGCGAGCAAATCCGTTCTGTACATTTAAGCAAATTCGCAGACCGCTATCCTCATGAACTGTCAGGTGGTATGAAACAGCGTGCGGCTATTGCTCGTGCACTCATTATGGACCCGCAAATCTTATTAATGGATGAACCCTTCGCTGCTTTAGATGAACAGACTAGATTAGTGCTTCATCAAGAACTTGAAGAAATATGGTTAAGAACAGGAAAAACTATATTGTTCATCACTCATAATATCAGAGAAGCTGTCACCTTGTCGGATCGCGTATTGGTTATGTCCACAAGACCAGGCACCATCAAGAAAGAATTCTCTGTGCAAGCCGCAAGGCCGAGAACCAGCTCCGATTCGTTACTGCATCATGTAGAAAGATCCATTATGGAATGTCTGGCAGATGAACTCGAGAAAGTTGTAAAGGAGGAAATGGGAGATGACACCTACAGTCTTAAAAAGAACAATATTTCTGATCACACTTTTGGTGGTATGGGAGGCGGCATATAGAATCATTGGATGGGAGAGTTGGAAATTTCCATCCCTGTTTCAAACAATAGAGTCCTTCTACAATGGATTTGCTCATGGACAACTTTTAGAAGCTATCATTAATTCTCTTAGACGGCTATTGATCGCATTCACAATATCCTTATCCTTAGGCCTACTACTCGGACTCATGTTTGCCAAATCGAAGACTATTGACGACACGATCGGATTCGTCGTGATTGCACTTCAAACTGTTCCAAGTATTGCTTGGCTACCCTTCGCGATTATATGGTTTGGATTTAATGATAAGTCCGTTATATTTATTACGGCTTTAGGAGCTACATGGACAATGGCTATTGCCACTCGTACAGGCATTAAGAATATACCTCCCATTTATATCCGTGCGGCGCAGACCTTAGGAACAGGAAACAGTTGGAAAATGTTTACCCAAATTCTCATCCCAGGAGCATTCCCTCATTTAATGACAGGAGTTAGAGTAGCATGGGCCTTCGCTTGGCGCGCACTCGTAGCAGGAGAATTGATTGCCAATGGAGCTGGTCTCGGACAGTTGCTACAGGATGGTCGAGGGCTTGGTGATACGGCACTGATGCTTAACGTGGTTATTATCATCGCAGTACTCGGAACGATCTCAGATCACTTCTGTTTCAAGAAACTAGAGGATAAATTACTCGTTCGTTATGGCTTAGACAAATAGGAATAAAAAATAAAAATTGACTTTATTCATTATTCCGATTAAATTAATATGAATTAATACATTTGAGACGTATAGAAGGGTTGATGCAAGAAGATGAAAAAAACATTAGGCCTTATTATGACAGTAATATTTGTATTTACTTTAGCAGCTTGTGGAGGTAATAATTCCGCATCAGAAAGTCCAGCTACAAACACAGGCGCGGCTTCGACCGAGGAAGCTGTGAAGAAAGATCCCGTTACGGTTAAGATTGGTATTTTTAAGAACGTTACGCACGCCGCTGGTTACATTGCATTGGAAAAAGACTATTTTCAAAAGCAACTGGGCGACCATGTGAAGATTGATGTGCAGGCTTTTGATAATGGTTCTGACTTCTCAACCGCAATTGCAACGGGGCAGATTGATCTTGGTTATGTTGGCCCTGGTCCATCTACCAATCAATATCTTAAAAGCAAGAACTTTCGAGTCATTTCCGGCGCTGATAATGGTGGCGCCGTTCTAGTTGCAGGTAAAGATTCAGGAGTAAGTACGGTACAAGATTTGGTCGGTAAAACGATCGCTATCCCGACAAAGGGGAGTACAAATGAACTATCTCTTAGACTGCTTCTGGAGCAAGAAGGAGTCAAAGTATCCACGGATAGCTCCGGTGCTCAAATTGTAGCTCGCGCTCCTTCCGATACGCTCGTAGCTCTTCGTCAGAATGAAGTACATGCAACGCTGATCCCTGAACCATGGGGTACGCAGATTGAACAAGAAGGAATCGGTAAGGTTATCGTTCCTTGGGATCAAATTCCTCCGAATAACGGCGACTATCCACTCGTTATCCTCGTTGCAAGCGATAAGTTCATTAGTGAACATAGAGATTTGGCAAAAGCAGCGATAAAAGCGAATAATGAAGCGATTGAATTCATTAATGCCAACCCTGATGAAGCTTATGAACTTATAAATAAACGTCTGAGTACACTCAGTGGTAAGGGACTAGAAATTGATCTAATTAAGGCAGCACTCTCTCATATGAGATTGACATCTGATGTAAGTCAAGAAGCTATCGAAGAGATGGCTAAGGTGTCAATTGAGGCGGGCTACATTAAAGATGTTACGGTCGACGAGCTTGATTTAAAAGAATTTCTAGATCTGTCTTTGCTTGAAGAAGTGAAAGGCGGCAAGTAGTATCAATCAGAGCATTCATAAAAAATGATTCATTAGGCGATCACTTCTCGGTATTCTACCAGGAAGAGATCGCCTATTTATTATTTTATTCTGTATCCTATTTTGTGGTCTACGACAAAAAGGCATTCCTTCCCTTTGGAAGAAATACCTTCATGGATTTGGCTTGTGTTCAGGATTTCGTTTGTGCTCGACTTCCCTACAACATGCTACGACTACTGCTTCAAATTGAACGCATATCATTATTATCTCTCTCAATAGTCTAAATTAGAGCATTCTTCTCCCCATATGCATAATACGCTGGATGATCGATTCTCTTTCTCTAGCCCTATTTTGAGCTCGGTTTAATTTCAACAATTCATTCTCAGTAGCTAACAGTTGCTGTGCGACTCTACAACGTTCTGCTTCTTGTTGTAAATCGCGGAGATGTAATTTCACGATCTCCTCGTGATTTAAATATAACAAATTGATAATTACCTCTTTTCTTAGATTGAAGCCTTCCCCATATGACCTTGAAAATGACTCTACCCCTTAACCCACTCTTCCAATATATGCCTGTTATGACGCAAAGGTAAGGTACAAAATGGCTTTAATTCTTTTTTCCGAGAAGTTAATAAGCTTAACTGGCCTCCCGTCCTTTCACGGTGAAGAAACGTTTAACGTGAAAAAAGACAACCACAGAAGGGTTGCCTTTATAGATGATGACTAAGTTTTGAGCCTAAATATGATAGCTTACTACCACCGTGTTGTGTTGGGAGATCAGTCCTCTAAGGTGTGCTAACCTCAACTGGGTCAGAATTGATTCTAGTACCAACAGCTCTTACGACAAAGTCATACTTAGTCGAAGCGTTAATATTGCTAACTGTAAAGGTATAATCCGTTTGCCCTGCTACAACTGGCACATAAACACTCCAGTACGTTTTCACTTTGTCATTCTTCTCATAAATTCTAAAGCCTCTGACAGGTTCGCCCCCAGCTGCAGGTGCCTTCCATGAAATAACGGCTTTATTACTACTAACCTGAACTGTAGCATCTACTACCTTCGCAGGTTTCGTGTCCGTTCTCTTAATCCCATAGTGGTCGTATACTTTCACACCATTATCCCCGGTCTTCTCATCACTTTTAGCTGCAGTATACGCCGTAAATTCAAGCAAATCGCTTGTTAGAGATACGTCTGTAAACATTTTTTTGAAAGGTTGGTTGTTAATCACGGCGAAGTAATCATCATAACCAGGATATTTCTCATAAAATTTATCACCAAGTGCATTAGACATGAGATAAATCGTACCTTTTGGATTAATCGCGTTTCCTTGCGCGTCGAATGTAAGCTGGTTCATTGGAATCGTTTTGTCGCCAAGCATCTGGTACGATCTCATATACATATGATCATGGGCTTCAAATACCATGTCTATTCCCATTTCATCAAATACAGGAATTAATATTTTTTTGTAAAACTGTACTCGGTCGTCCTCCCATTCGCCGGCGTTATCACCTGCTGAATAAGGGCCTTTGTGAAAGGTAACAAATTTCCATTTAGCATTACTCTTCGCTACAACATTCTTCATCCAATCAACTTGGGCCGTAAATTGTGGGTCGACCGATTCTACATCCTGACCATTGCTCGCTAACTCACCAGCATATTGCGAGTTAAACACAAGAAAGAGGGCATCTCCATATTCGAAAGAATAGACAGATCCATCATCGGTATTGGCTATCACCTTTTTAGGCACGTTGAAATGGTTGTAAAGATTAGAGTTCGGTGTTGTTTCGTCTCCATCGTAATCATGAACTTCATGTCCACCTAGAACCGGAACGATTGGTACATTCAGTAGTTGATTCTGTGGAAGTCCTAGCATCCATTGCCATTGTTCCTCCAAATCCCCATTATCTACGAGGTCTCCTGCATTAATCAGAAACTTAGGATCACCGATGGTCTCAACCGCTTTGCGGAAAGTATCCGCCCATAGCTCAAAGTCTGCCTTGTTTGAAGCCTGTGAATCAGATCCCACGATAAAATGGAAGGGCGTATTACCTGCTGCGTCCGTCTGGAACGATCCCATCGAACTCCAACTATCTGCTGATCCACTACCCACACGATATTTATACAATGTGCCAGGTGTTAGATTGTTAGCAATCACTTTATGCGTGGTAAATTTCTTTTTCGTATTGGCTGTCCGGTTAGCCTTTGTTACATAGGTCTGAATTTCATCTGCACTACCTGCAAATATCAAGGCTTCATTCTCAGGGAAAGTACTTCCTTGAACTTTGGAAGCCTCTACGACTTGCACAACGGAGCTTGTCATAACATCTGTATACCAAGTGAAAGCCCGGGATGTCTTAGAATCACCGTTAAAAGTCATGTTGATGAGTTTCGGTACAGAAGGAGTACTTGTAGCACTTTGTATTGTAAAGCTCCACGAAATATCATTTGTAAGTGCTACCGCATCATCTCTTCCACTGATGTGTTCTTTAGGAACTTTGACAGTGTACGTCTTGCCACTCACAAACGAAGCATGTTTGATGTTTAATGTATCGTTATTTATGATTTCTGAAGTAACAGAACCTAAAGCTTGATTACTACTATCCACAATCGTGACGTTAGATCCCGAATTGATCGAGACCGGCTTATTAAAGGTCACCGTTACCGGAGCTGTCACTGCCACATTGGTTCCACCGTCTGTTGGTGTCTTCGTAAGTAGCGATGTTGGCGTGACCACAGGTCCATCTGTTATGGCGCTACCTGAGACACTAATTCCCTTAATTCTACTCGATCCTGTACTGCCTATACCCGTTGAGCCGTTAGTGTTGGTGTTTGAATTGACGATCCAACGAATATACAATACATCCTGGTTATTCGCATTGGTTGGAAGAGGTACATTTACCAATTTACACGTATTATTTGCACATGAGAAACTAGAGACAACCATTTTTAAAGTCGTGTTCGGTATATCAGACCATGTGGTCTTATCTGTACTGTACTGCACTTTGAAATCACGTGGACCGGTACCCGAAGAATTCTGCTGTGAGGATAAAGTGATGTTGTCATAACCTTTAGTAGATACAGTCGCTAGCCAGTATTTCGTACCGTTGCCACTATTCCAGCCTTGATAACTAATTGCTTTCTGGCTACTATCATAATCTTCGTAATACCCACCTACATTCTCAAACTTGGATGAGCTTTTAAATGTTCCACCCGTTGCTGGAAATGACCCATTTTGTCCTGAATTTGCAAAAATCCATTCAGCAAGTTTAGTCGAAGCCACACTACTCTCAGCGGAAGTTAATCCGTTGAATTGTAATGAAATGAACACCGTAACTGCCAGAAATAATGAAAGAAATCGCTTTGTTTTTCTTCCCCAATGTATCTTCATTTGCATCTCCTTTATTGTCTTATAATGGTTTACCTTCCTGCCCTGTTTCCCTCTCATCCTCCCTTCTTATAATGTTTCCAGCTAGGCACCACCATAAAGTTTAAGCGCTTTAACTTTTGGGTGTTAAAACGTATTAACTTGATACCTAGCTGACATACACTTTGTAATATATTGAATTCCCTCTGTAATAAGAACTTACAGAAAGCGTGTCCCATTTAAATTTCACCAAATTTTAGTGGTATTTTCTACCGTTTCACAAAAAAAATAAGCGCCCCAACACATCTGGTCGCTTATCATCATACCACTTTACATTTTTATATTGTCTATACTTCTAAGTTCGATGATCACTCCTATTGCATAGGAATTTGAGGTTGACCAGTCGCTGGAGCATAGGCACGCAGCATGGCTTGAGCATCTGCTTGATCCAACTGTGGTACTTGATAGTACCCATGTTTGTTCTGATATAGGAATATTTCATAGGCCATTTCGATATAGTTCTCGATCTGGGCAGCGACAACTCGACGCACTACAGGATTGGTTACTTCCAACGCTGCAATCGTCATATGTGAAGCCGTGGATTTAAGCTCGCCAAGCATGAAGCCGCTAATCTGAGCATCTTTAATCTCATTTACAGATTGAATTGGTTTTTTCGGCTGACTTGGCGTGAGTCCATAATTTATTTGGTTGGCCGCTTGTGGCATCGTATACATGGTCGTATCCTGACTTGGTTTCTGCCCTGTTGTGTAACATTCTACCGTTAGATTGTATTGAGAAAGAATGAAATTGTATTGACGATTCATAATAGTCATAAGTTCGTTATCCTTAACAAAGGATTTGTAGATTATGAATTGATCTAGAACACCGATCGTACAAGATAATACTTCGTGCATATCTAACAGTTCATGCCCTCCACGATTCGTATTCTGCATGCCTGTGGATTGATTATTCATTTGATTATACTGACTTTGATTCTCCATTATTAATGCCCCCTCTACTAATTTGGACGAAAAAACCGACTTGCTTAGGTTGAGTAATCTGGCACAATTTCATACATCATAATAATGGAAGCTCTAGAATATCAAGAAATCCACTTCTATTCACCATCCAATAGCTGCACCATCGCATCTCGGATCGGTTGCTCCTCTAATCAAGCCATTCTCACTAACTTTAATCACATGAGCGTGACCCATAATTACGTCCATTGGATCAACTATACGCACATGATGCCCTTTCGCAGCAAGGTCCACCGCTACTTTAATAAAGGCTATTCCATTCGATTCTGAATGGAATAGCCTTTATTAATTTGAAATTGATTTAAATTAATATTTTTTTCAGTGGCCTCATCTAATCTAGTACTACAATAGCCCTTCAGGTCTCTCTATATCATCTAATGCCAACCAACGAAGCACTTCTCTAGGCGGCTGAGCCAGCCCTTCCGCACATAGAGTAGCCTGCCAGTTCACGCCTCCAATACCATCAATGGTATCGCCATCTTGGATAACTGGGCCCTGCTGCATCACATAATTGGTAATGTTACGAATGAAATCAGCAGCTTCATTAGGATCATAAAGGTTCCGGTTAAATACGATTTCTTGATCCTGTACATCTAATTGCTGCATCCCCACGGTATCCATCACTAACCAATCCTCTTGTGGTAAATTAAACATACGGACGTTGGACCACAACTCAAGCGGTGCAAGATTCGTCTGCTCATATCTTTCCAATAGCTCATCGATCAACGCATCGGAAGCCAAACTTTCCCCACCTGGATTGAAATAGCAGATTGCTTCTGGAAGACGAAGTAATTCCCTTGCAACAGATGTTACCTGTAATAACTCGGGGAATGCGTCATAATCTTCAGGTAAAATAGGTGCCTCCTCATGCACATGTCCCGCAACATACGTTGTACGAATACGAATGCAGGCAACATGGGAATCCATAGCTAATTTCGCATCAGGATATTCCCAAGCCTGTAGTGATGCCCGATCCAGATTGCCAGGATAAGTATGCGGCCCGAAATGGCCCATCGACCAAGCTCCGAATAACTTCGTCTCTTCTTTAGGGTCTCCCATATGGTCAGGCCATGGGCGATCCATGATGTCTACCGTGATGTTGCCATTCACTTCTGGACGATATGAGATCATACAACTCGGCCCGCCGAACTCCCAATTCTCTGATGTCTCATTCACATTCGTGATTTGGAACTTCTGTTCTAGCACTTCCTTAATCTGTTGAATGGAGACGGATTGTGATAACAACACTGTAACGCCTTGAGAAAATAACCCTTTTGCCATGACAATCACCCCTTAAATATATATCTGATTCTTCATTCATCTTACTCACGTTCTAGCGTTTTTTTCTTTGCACCAAAAGGAAGCGGTAGCCCCATACTCTCTAATTCATTGAGAATACGATCGATATGATAATTATAAATAATAAATAGCGGATCCAGCTGTTGCACTTCTTCTTCCTTACCATTTAAGTCACAGTTCTGATTCCCTAATCTAATCATATTATGTAAACTTAGATCATGATCTCCCTCTAACTTCTGAATCATCTTCAGATGTTCATAGATTAATTTATAGGATTCGTATTCTTCTATAATATTCTCCAATGAATCATCCCCATCTTTCATTAGATGAAATTCTTCCTTCGAGATATCAAGATATCTCTCAAGTGTCTTCAACTGGGCTCTTAACTTCGTCCGATTAAATTCTTCCTTCGAGATTAATTGGTCCAATATATAGGCCATTTCTTTCGATAACAATCGACGTGCTTTATGAATGTTAGCCTCATACTTTGGAGGGAATACCAAGTAATTCACCAGCACTGCTACTCCCACACCAATCAGCGTATCCGTAATCCGATTAAGACTATACTGAAATGGCGAAGCTCCTTGTAAATTTAACATGATAGCTAGAAATACGATACCCCCAATAGAAACAGACTTGTTCCACTTCAACAGATTACATAGATAGATCACGACAATGATTCCAAGTGCACATAACCATACATTTCCAGGCTGAATGGAGGCAAAAGCTAACCCTACCCCCGCACCTACAAATGTACCCATCACGCGATTCTTTCCCGCTGTGAAAGAGTTCGTCACCGAATTCTCCATTGAGATCACAGTCGCAATAGCAGCATAGAACGGATATTCCAAGTTTAATACATTCGCAATAATCAGACACACTAATATAGATATTGCTGTTTTGATATTTCTCATACCAATCGCTTGTTGCACACATACACCCCACAATTTTACTTAAGAAGAAAACATTATACTTCCTAGAGGCAAGTTCCGCAAGCACATTGCGCATAGTTATGACCCAGTGCATCATCTTCTCTATAAGTAGAAACAACATTGCCGTTTTAAAAAAAATACAACTCAAGCATAATAGCTCAAGTTGTGTTCTTATTAACGTTTATCTCCCCAAAAGTTAACGGGACTCATATCTTTCGTAATGGTCTTGAATGAATATCCTTCCTTTTTAAGAGAAGAAATAATCAATGGAAGGACCTTTAAGGTTGTCTTTTGATCATGCATGAGAATAATCGGTGTCGTCTTCTGCTTCTGCAACGTATGAATCTGATTCATAACAGTTTTATAAGTAGAATCCGTATCCTCTTTATATTTCCAATCCATAGAATCTACGTTCCAGTCCCATAAATGATAACCTTGATTAAGGACCTTATCTCTGTAGGACTGCGTGAAATATGGTTTACTGCCATAGGGTGGACGAATCAGTGTAGAACTGACACCTGTAATTTTATTAATATACTGATTATCTTTGTCCATCTCAGCCAGCGCGGTTGCGGGAGATTTATAGAACTTATCCTGCACATGCGTAACACCATGTAATCCTATGGCATGGCCTTCGGAAGAGATCCGTTTGACGGCACTTGGATACTTCTGCACATTGTTTCCTAACATAAAGAACGTTGCTTTAGCTCCATTTTTGCCAAGAATATTAAGCAACTCTCCTGTGCTCGCACTAGGCCCGTCATCAAAGGTTAAATAAACAACTTTCCCTGTATATGATGCAGGCTTTGGTGTTGGGGTAACTGTGGCCTTTGGCTTCAAGTTGGCTGAGAACTTCGCAACAAACTCTGCATCACTAAGTTTAGCTGTACCATCTTTTATTCTAAGTAAATTGTTATGTGAATCATACGCGATACTATATCCGAAATAACTGGATACTATTCGCACCGGGATCATTAGCTTACCATTTCGGTTGAACGGATGTACGGTCACCTTACTTCCATCCGACATCATAGCTTTATTCTCTTCTTTGTATATCGTAATCCATCCTTGTGTACCCTTAACCGTCAGAATATGTACTGTACCCGACATCTCTAAATGTAATGCCTCTGACAACTCTCTTAAAGGAACATAAAATGTATTATTCTTAGATACCGAATCAATTTGACTTACTTCATCATTAATACTAAGCCTTAATATAGGTGCAGACGATGTAGCCTGAGCGGTGTTCACCGTACATAAACCAACAAGTAACAGACATAACAACATTAATGAAATTCTTTTTAAAAACAATAGTATAACTCCTATCTTTAATAGATTTGTCTAGTAAGCATATCATAGATATACGAATCGTTAATTGATAGATTGTAACTCCTGAGTAAAGGAATTGTTACCCATTATTAAAGGAAACCATTTACGAGAATAGAATTTCTTGAATCAACGATTACCCGCATGATTCAGCACAAAAAATCCCCATTAAAGATTTCACTCTTCAATGGGGATTTTACATTTCAACCATCAATTGGATTAAATTTAATCGGTTGGGTCCTTCTTTTTAACAGAAGCATTGCCTTTATTCGCTCTAGCGTTCTCCGCTTCTTTAGCTGCTGCCCGAATCGCACCATAATTCTTTTTGACTATTTTGGTCTTATCCGTCTTGTTCCAACGAGTCCAACCTTTACTACCCGTTCCTCTACCTGTTCCACCTTTAGCTTTACTCATATCATCACTCCATTATTTCTGTATGTTGAGTTACTTCTTTCACTATCGACATCGATTGAACCAAAGTGTGTACTCCCTTACTCTATAATTTCTAGAATATATCATGAATATGAGCATTCGTCTTTAGTTCATTCTATTATTTTTCGCCGAGAGGACTACCACTTCTATAAGTGGTGAGGTGAATCGGCGACCTCCTGAATAATCCCACAAGATGTTCTTCCCTTCTTATATCTTAAGAGGTATAATAGAAGCAGAACATACATTCGCATTGTGTGGCTGTAAGGGGGTGAAGATTTGTCAGATTCAAAGTCAATGTACAGAACCCATCAAGTGTGGATTAAACCAGGTCATCGCTTGTTTGCGTACCTCGATCAAGCATGTCGGGATGCCAAGAATCTGTATAACACGACCAACTTTTACATCCGACAGATCGTTACTGCTTATGGAAAGAATGAGCCTCTTCAGCCGTTGCAACAGGAAGTTCTGGACACGCTGGCGTCCCATATCGACGTCATGAACGAACGACGAAGAGATAAGAACCGTTCCCATCCATTCAAGCCACCCACGCAAGAGAGTCCCTTTGTTCATTATAACTTCTTGGACGCGTTGTTCAAAGTGATGAATCAAATCGATTATCGGGCGCTCCCAACGCAGTGCAGTCAGGGAATCATGAAGGTGGTGTTCCACAATTGGAATGCCTTCTTTGCCAGTATCAAGGACTACCGCCAGCATCCTGAGAAGTACAACGGCAAGCCCCATATTCCAGGGTACGCTCGGAACAGAGTGAAGGAAGTCATTTTCTCCAATCAAGATTGTGTGATCAAGGAACGAAAATGTCTCAAGTTTCCAAAGACCAAGCTACAACTGAACATCGGCAAACTGGGCTGTACTGACGGACAACTGATGCAAGTGCGTGTCGTCCCAAGCCATGGACAATACGTGGTTGAAATGATCTTCGCTTATCCTATGGAAAAGAAGGAAGCGGTACAAGAACACGTGCTGGCCATTGATCTTGGCGTCGATAATCTTGCAACCATCGTCACGACCACCGGAGTGAAACCGCTCATCGTGAAGGGCAAGATCGTTAAAGCGATCAATCAGTATTACAACAAGATGAAGGCGCACTATACCCGCATTCTTCGTCAGGGCAAGGAACTACGCGAAGGAGCGTACACGTCCAGACGATTAGAACGACTCCATTTGAAGCGCCACCGTAGGATCAAAGACATCTTCCACAAGGTAAGTCATCATATCGTTACGTTGGCAGTGGAGCATAACATCGGTACGATCGTCATCGGACATAACGACGGATGGAAGCAAGCGCCCGGGATCGGACGACGAAACAATCAGTCCTTCAGTCATATTCCCCATCAGATGCTCATCAAGATGATCAAGTATAAGGCAGAAGAACAGGGAATAGTCGTTATCCTGACCGAAGAGGCGTATACCTCGAAAGCTAGCTTCCAAGATCTAGACCCATTGCCGAGTTATGGCGAAAAGGGGACATGGACCTTCTCAGGCAAACGGATGTATCGCGGTCTGTATAAGAATTGTAAGGGCTTAGTACATGCCGATGTAAATGGCGCAGCCAATATTATGCGTATTCCCAAACGTATCCGCCAAAGGAGCGAATGGGATAGAGGGGTTGGATGGTAACCAGACCATCAACGTGTCAACTCCACTGATGTTAAGCATCCTGAAATAAGTTGGATGATACATCAGAAACCCCCACTTCAGCCAAAGCGACAGCGTTGGTACGTGGCGGGAATATTCATTATAGCATTATCTGACCCCTCACTTTATATTCCCATGATAAAATAACCATTTATCTTAAATCCAAGCCGTATTGAATAGATTTTTCTTCTTCACTTTGGGATAATTAGGTATTCATTTATTTATTCATAGGAGGTTTTACATTAAGCAGCAAAAGAACATTAACAGCTGAAGATTTACATCGCATACATTGGGTAAGTGATCCCGTTATTTCTTCTTCCGACGGTACCATTGCCTATATCCTTAAATCCGTTGCTGAGAAACATGATGGTTATCGCTCACATATTCGTGCAATTCATCCAGATGGAACTAATATTCCATTCACTACAGGCGAAGAAGATTCAAGTCCTGCCTGGTCACCCGATGGATCTAAACTCGCGTTCCTTCGTAAAAAAGGTGATCACCGTCAAGTGTGGATTATACCTGCACATGGTGGTGAAACCTCTTCAATCACAGATTTCAAACATGGTATTGGTTCATTCAAATGGTCACCCGATGGGCAATCTCTATTAATTAAAGCCACCGTATCTAACGAAAAAGACTTAAAGGCTACACAAGATCAATCCGAGAAATCTCCGCTCCCTGAGAGGCAGTAGTTATCGACCGTATGAAATATAAAGCAGATGGTGGTGGCTTGTGCGATGGGCGAAGACCTCATCTATCTGTCTTCTCACTGAACACTAAGAAATCCGTACAGATTACTTCTGGCGAATTCGATGTTTCAGCCTTCGCATGGTTTCCCAACGGTGAATATGTAACTTACACTGCGACCCCTCATGCTGACGATTATCCCGATCCTGATCTATTATTAACTAACGACTTATTTGTAGTTAACCGTAACGGGGATCATCGTCGTCAATTATCTACCGGGAAATTAACGATTGGCGCAATAACCTATACACCTGATGGACAATCTATTCTAGCTTTAGCAGATGATCTGTCTTGTGGATTCGCTACCCTTACTCGAATCTACCTCTTCCCAATAGATGGTGGAGTCTCTCGAATCATCCATGATGAGTTAGATGTTCAACTTGGACATAGCTGTGTCAGTGATATGCGTTCTAGTGCTGGAACTGCGCCAACGTTTAGTCCTTGATGGACAATCCGTAAATATCCAATTAGTAAGGATGGTAATGTGAGTATTGGTCAGTTCGCATTAGATGGTTCTGAGCATCGCACTGGGTAAAGAAGCGCAATTTATTCGTTTCCCTGGATCAGACCATAACCTCTCTCGATCAGGACATCCACATCTTCGTGTGAATCGTCTGACACATATTGTGCGCTGGTTCGAAGAACATATCGAAGTGTAGAATCAAGTAGCAACTTCTACTTTGCTATAGGGCTACTTATCATTTAATTAGATGATAGACAGCCCTTTTATTTTTCATAAAATTTGGTAGTTGGCAACATTTTCCCAGGTTCATACGTTTAATCTTCTAGTACCCATTCATTAGGGGAAGATTAGACGAACATAAGAAATGAGGAGTATGAAATGAAAAAATGGCATGTTTTCCTTAGCTTCATCGTAGGTCTTACTTTACTATCATCGAGCCTACCTGTCTCTGCAGCTGCAGCAGACACAACTTCCAACATTCGATCCTTCGAACCTACTTCACTCGTTAAAAACGATGGCACCTATTGGGTATGGGGTGGAGATCAATCTGCTCCTACGCAGGTTCACGGGATAACAGATGTAGAGACTTCTCTTGGCAATGATTTTGTTATGAAGAAAGATGGATCCATCTGGACTTTTGAAAGAAATCAATCGTTATCTAGTACTTCAATACATGAAGTTAAGGGCTTAAGTAGTAATATTAGCACCATTTATTATTCCATCTGGAATGAGTTATTGGCCTTGGACCCCAATGGGAAAGTCTACACTGCAGTCCATACAGCTGATAATCTGGATCCTACCCAATTTGTTCAGCTAACGGGAATAGATAATGTAACTAGCATAAGTAGTTACTATGAGTACAACCAGCACGGCGGAGAATGGTGTTTGATATTTCTGAAGAAGGACGGTACTGTCTGGAAAGGTAATGAATCATTACAATCTTTCGAACCCCTACCCTCTTTAAACGATATTACCGCCATTGACAAAAACTTCGCACTAAAGAAGGACGGGACCATCTGGACATGGCCGAATGAAATTAGCGGAGAGGTAACTTCCGTCGACACAACCCCTGCCATCATAAGTGGATTACGCAACATTAAAGCGTTCAAATCCAATGGTAACACTAATCTAGCTATTGATGACCAATCCCGTCTGTGGTTCTGGGGAGCAACGATAACTGGCTGGTCTGATGGAACAACATATCATGAGGAGAAGGTTCCTGTCTTATTAACCAATGTAAAAAATGTCAAAGATGCTTTCGTCGTGGAACGCTCCCTAGTCGTGCTTACCCAATCGGGTAATGTCTATGAAACGTCTATCGAAGGTACATCATTATCTGGAAATGCGAAATTTACGTTACTTACATCTGGCGTTGATCTAATCAAGCAAGGCTACCGCTCTGTCATCATGCAAAAAAGCGATAAAACGCTTTGGGGTTGGGGTGTCAATAAGGACGCACAGTTAGGATACGGAGACTATGAATTTATGCATAGCACTGCTGTTCCCATGCAAAAACCAATTTCAGTTCATTTAAATGGTACATCGGTAGCTTTGAATAATGGTGTCATGATTCAGAATTCTCAAGCCTTCATTCCGCTTCGTTCCGTATTTGAAAAACTAGGGGCTACGATTACATTTGATAACCTGACTAAAATCGTAACCATTAAACGATCTGACGCGGGGATGCCGCCTCTTACAATAAGTATCAATTACAAATCAGGAGTTGTAACGGTTAATAACAAAGTTATGACACTTCAAAATACTCCTTTCAGCGTAAATGGAACTTCTTACCTCCCGATTCGTTTCATTAGCGAAACGCTTGGAGCAACCGTTGATTGGGTTCAAAAGGACGATAAGATTTCGATTACAATGAAGTAGACTAACATTCATAACTTAAACGGCAAGACTACCTACCTCATGTAGGAAGTCTTGCCGTTTGCTATTTCTGGTGGAAAGGCTTATGAATTTTACAGCTATTAACTGAATTATTTAATAATCATTAAGACTAAGGATCATATAATTGCATACACAAAAAAATCGGGTGTCCCTAGTCTTTTTAATAAGGACACCCCTTTTAAATTGTTATAGATGATCCACCACTTAACTACTATACTCCATTCAACCGCTCGTGTAGTTTCTGTAATTCTTCCTCCGTTAGATCTCTCCACTGCCCTTGCTCTATACCCTCGATTGAAATGTTCATAATCCTAATCCGTTCAAGTCTTAATACTCTATAACCAAGAGCTTTGCACATTCTACGAATCTGAAGGTTGAGACCCTGGGTTAGAATGATTCGAAATTCCTGCTCATTTATCTGAAATACGTCACACGGTTTTGTTCTCACATGATCAAGAATAACTACACCCTTAGACATTTCCTCGATAAATTGTTCTGTCAGGGGCTTATCTACATTCACGACATATTCTTTCTCATGGTCATTCTCTGAACGCATCATTTTATTGACAATATCGCCGTCGTTCGTAAGCAAAATTAATCCCTCGGATGCTTTATCTAATCTGCCAATAGCGAATATCCGAGAAGGATGATTCACGAATTCAATAATGTTATCTTTAACATGTGGCGCCGCAGTACAAGTAATTCCTATTGGCTTATTTAATGCGATGTATACGGGTTCATCTCTACTAGGTATAGGCTGCCCATCAATAAGTACCGTATCACCCGCAATTACTTCGTCTCCTGGCTCACATGTCACACCATTTATCGTAATTCTACCGGAACCAATTAATCTATCCGTTTCCCGTCTTGAGCAATACCCTGTCTCACTCATATATTTATTGATTCTCACGATAGATCAGACCGATACACTAATTCGAATCGTTCACATACGACAAGCATTTTCGGATCAAATCTACCTTGATACTTCTGAATTTCTTCCGTGAAAAACGCTTCATGAACTTCACGCCAGTAAGCCAATGAACGATCTCCCTCACCTTCGAGGAAAGCATGTTCTGCACTCACTTCATCAAAAGGAATGACTTCCACCGATGTCGTAACGACAATGGATTTCGCTATGTCATCCCCATCAAGGACAATATTGTATTTTCCTACGAATGGTAGAGGCTCATTCTCTATTTCATAGAGCGCATAATTCGAAGCTGTCGCTGTTTTAGTCCCTGATAGAACTAAATCCGATAGCCGATCCGCTAATTCTTTCGTATATCCAAATCTCCATGCTTCATACTTGTCTGAAGCATTAGGATTTAATGTCACATATCGTTCCCATAACTGTTGGGCAGACTGGTTATCCATTTGATTTAACTACCTCAATCTATTCTTATTTTAATTCTTGCTATTTATATTATCATAACACGCAAGTAGAAACGGGAGTTCCATACTTTTTCAGAAGACGGCACCCGTTTCAACTTGAGTTCAGTTAACAGAGGTCTCATCAGGGCTGGTAAAGCCCATTGTTTCCCTTTTTAACAGGAAAATATCCATTTAATTCAATCCATTAACCATGAATTTCCTAGTAAAGACCCTTTTAGATGGAGAAATACCATCTAAGTTATCTGCCAAGCATACAATGAGCAAATTAACAGGAATATTTCCAGTTATTTGTAATCCATATCCATCAGGTCCACCTTATATTGCCTCAAGTTCACCTTTCACTACAACAAACTCGTCCTTCGTATCATCAAGTACTAATTCGAGGTCGTGTCTATATTAACACTATCCTGATCACCATTAATACTAGCCCAATAACCGTTAACACTGGTCCAATAACCGTTAATCTAGCAATCAATCGCCGTTAATACTAGCCCGGCCCCGTTAATACTAGTAACTAATCACCATAAATACTACAACTGATCAGCATTAAATGCAGAGAATGATGTGTTTCAAGGTGATGTCCTTTTTCGTGACAATCGCATTGTGAACGTTAGTGAACAACCGATCACGGAAGTGGCTGATCGTATTATAGAAGCGGGAGGAAAAGTCCTTCTACCGGGATTTGTTCAGACACATATTCATCTGTGTCAGACCTTGTTTCGGGGCAGAGCAGATGATTTGGAATTAATCGATTGGTTACGCACACGAATCTGGCCACTTGAAGCGGCACATAATGAAGAATCTGTTTATTATTCTGCCTTACTTGGCATTGGTGAATTGATCCGAAGTGGAACAACCACGATTCTAGACATGGAGACGGTTCATCATACAGAATCCGCTTTTCAAGCCATTCTAGAGAGTGGAATACGCGCCATCTCTGGGAAAGTGATGATGGATCATGGAACAGTGGTACCGCTTGCCCTTCAAGAGAAGACCGAGCATTCTCTCCAAGAAAGCTTAGATTTACTACAGAAATGGAATGGAAAAGGAAATGGCCGAATTCAGTATGCATTCTGTCCACGGTTCGTTGTCTCTTGTACGGAAGAACTCTTGATGGGAGTAAGAGACTTATCGGCGGAATACGGTGTGTTAGTTCATACACATGCTTCCGAGAATCAGACGGAAATCTCTATTGTTGAGGCAGAGCGAGGTATGCGAAATATTGTTTACCTTGATCATATCGGACTTGCTCGACCAAACCTCGTTCTAGCACATAGTATTTAGTTGGATGAGGAGGAGAAGCAGATCATCCGTGAACGAGGAGTGAAGGTGACCCATTGCCCAGGCTCTAATATGAAGTTAGCTTCAGGAATTGCCCAGGTACCAGAACTTATGAAAGAGGGAATACCTATCGCACTCGGAGCCGACGGTGCTGCGTGCAATAACAATCTGGATATGTTTCAGGAGATGCGATTGGCGGCTTTAATGCAAAAGGTGAAGCATGGTCCGACGGTCATGGATGCACGAACGGTGCTTCGTATGGCGACGATGGGTGGCGCAGAAGTGCTTGGAATGGAGAAGACAATCGGAAGTATTGAGGTTGGTAAACTGGCTGATATACAACTGCTTGATTTGGAGGATTTCCACGTCTATCCTTTCTTCGGCGCAGATTGGTTCTCTCGGGTCGTCTATGCAGCTACACGCGGAGACGTAGATACCGTGATGATTGACGGGGAGATTGTGATGGAGAATCGCATCATGAAGACGATTGACAAAACTCATGTATTAAAGCAATCTGATATCGCACTACGTAATCTGTTGGAACGACTGTAGCATGACCTTACGACCAGATCACGAAGGGAGAGTAACGTAATGGATATGCATGAATTGTTGCTCGTCCTTGAACATGAGAAGCAGCCCTGTGTTCTGGCAACCGTCATTCGAACGAGAGGCCACGCTTACCGAAAGGTAGGTGCCGCCATGTTATTCACGTCAGATGGTCGTAAATTTAGAAGTATTAGTCCCGGATGTCTGGAATCAGATCTGCAACAGCGGGTATCTCTCCTTCTTGAGAAAGATTATTCTGAACTGGTCATCTATAATATGGAGCCCGAAGAAGATCTGATGTGGGGTGAAATGACAGGGTGCGGTGGTGTCATCGAGGTGCTTCTAGAACCCGTAACCGGATCGTTTCGTCAGACCCTTGATGCAGCGCGGGTCATTCTTCAAGAAGGTTCCACTGTTCAAGTTAATCGATTCTGGGAGGGTAGTCATTGGGTGTACAGCTATAAGCCAGAAGAAGCTATGTATCCTGCTCTTCCTGAAGATAGGCTCGAATTCTCTAATGCTAACACCCTTACTTCCTTGTGGACTCCATGCCCACGTCTAGTCTTATTTGGAGCTGGAGCTGACGCGGAACCGATCTATGAGCTTGCTAGACAAGCGGGATTTCGCATCGTGATTGCGGATTGGAGATCGTCACTATGTAGTGCTGAGCGATTTCCACATGCGGAACTATGGGTAGGAACCCCAGAAGAATTATGACACCACTCAAGATATCATCCACCGATTATATTGTGGCTTGTAGCCATCATCTCCGTCATGAACAGCTGTTGCTACAATATGCGCTTCCATGTAAGCCTCGTTATGTTGGCATTATTGGGTCAAGGAAGCGAATCGCATTACTATTTGAAAATAGCCCCATTCCGTTCAATGTATATGCTCCGATTGGACTGAGCATCGGAGCTCAAGGTCCCTTTGAGATTGCCGTTAGTATTGTGGCACAGTTAATTGCATTACGAAGTGGCAAAGAACAACTAGACGGAGGGATCAGAGCATATGAAGATACCCGCGATCTATATGGCGGCAGGTCAGAGTTCCCGAATGGGAACAGCGAAACAATCCTTGGCGTTATTCCCCGGAATAACGCTGGGCAGTATGGCACTTCGTGTTCTCTTATCTAGCGGAATCACAGATATTTATATTGTCGTACGACCTGAAGATCCACTTGACTGGTTCCCAGGTGACTTAGTCGACAATGCCGCGTTGCATATTGTTCGAAGTTGGGATTTCGTCCATTGTGATGATCCTCTGTTGTTATACGATGTGGATAACCAGGAAGATTAGTTACGTGCCGTTGCATATTACTCTAATATTACTACAATATTACTACAATGAGTTGTTAACAAGATCATAACCATTAAGCTCTCATGTCCTTCGGAAGATTGGCTACATCATTCCCCCGAGAGAAATCGAAAAATCCTTCATGAATATGTTCGGGTCCAGGTAGGTTGCGAGAACTCTTATCTATTGACCAATACACGCCTACTAACATGACTATGACTCCACACAATGAAATAATGGTAGAACTATTTAACCATACACCCAGACTACCACCAATAAGACTGCCTAGAGGTAATGCCATGCCACTCAAAGCCATAGTTGCTGAGAAAATAAGGCCTAAATATTGCGGAGGTACCCCTTTTTGAACAACAGTGTTTATAATTACGTTAACTGCTCCTCCAGGAAACCATGCTAACCCGTAGATAAGAACCGTTATCCATACCCAAGGGCTGTAAGTGCTCAGACTCCAAGCTAATCCTGAAAGGATAAAGGCGAAGGAATATATCCGTCCTAACCGTATTCGGTCGAATCTGAAATAAGGTACGATCAGTGCGCCAAGCAGACTTCCAAGCGCTTGTGCCATCAACAATATGCCATAAATATCAGCCCCACCCAAGTGATCACTATACATCGGAAGGACACTAAATGTCGCTCCTCCGGCAGCATTAATAATGATAATCCCAAACAATAGTTTGGCAAGCGGCGTCTTCACAAGCAATCGTATACCATCCATCAAATCCGAGAAGTAATTGTTCTTTCTAACAGAAGAATTCTTCTTCGTTTCTGATTCGACTTCTGAACTGATCTCTGAATGGCCTTCCGAACTAGCTTCTGGTCTCGCTCCCGCACTCTTTATACGGATTTGAGAGAAAAGTAACGCCCCAATAAAGAACCCTATTGAATTCCATAAATATAACGACACCGCACCAAGCACACCAATAAGGATGCCAGATACGGCATTACAACCGACATCAATCCCTTGATAAGCTACTGAAAAAAGGGAGTTCCCTTGCGTTAACTGCTTCTTTTCCAAAATCTTAGGGAGAGCCGACATCTGTGCAGGATATACCCACGTATTACACGTCGTTAGTATAGGTGTAATGATCAACACTAACCCTACAGATAAGAACCCGAAATAGGATGCAATAGGCACAATAAGTAACAAGGTACCTTGAATGAGTTGACTGTACACAAGTACACCACGAATGGGAATACGATCTATGATCGGTCCTGAGAGAAGCTGAATAATCTTGGGTATAATCGATAAAAAACCTGCTAATCCCGTATATAAAGTAGAACCGCCCAGATCATACACTAGCCACATGGCTGCGACAGCGTATAAGCTATCCCCTATATTGGTTAATATTCTACCTATAAACATGAGTGAAAAGTTTCTGTTTTTAAAAATATCCACGGTTAGCCCTCCTATTCTGCTTGTTTTTCAACACGTTAATCCGCGGCCACAATCTTGACCCCAACTGCGAACTCCTTAACGTCTTCACCTTCAGTTTCCGAAGTAATGTCAACCCACTTTTCTAGCAATTTTTTGACATCCGAATTGAATTCCTCCGTCTGAGCTGTTGTAAGAAATAATCGGAGACTTAGCATTGTTCTGGATGACACATCGATATCATCTGCCAATAGCGGATCACTGAATTGTCCGCTTTTTGAATTCGTGGTATACCATTTCGATTTGGCTAGATAATATTTCTCGATGATTCCACCCTCCGAACGTGTCTCCACCAGATCCACAAGTCCCCCTTCATATAATTTGATGATATGGTAGTGCGTACTTCCTGGAGATTGGCCTAACTCTACAGCCACCTGTTTGGCTGTCTTCGCCGTATTCTGAAGACAACTAATAATCTGAATACGCTTAGCGCTACTCAGTAATTTGGACTGCTCAACTGAAATATTGACTAATGGAATTGAATTCGAATCCATAACATCACCCCTAAGAGAATTAGTTTTAATTATACTGATCTAGAATGTTTAGTCGTTCTAAAAATTTAGATCGTATATACATAAGCATATTATCACACGACCCATTTTATGTAAATACAATATTTGCAAAAAAATTAAGCTAATAAGTTTAACCAGGATATGGTTATGTAAAAGTGGGCATTAAGAATACTGGATCTACTCCTATCACGTTTACATTTAACCAAGGCAGCCCGTCAGGTATGGAAAAGATGTATTACACGGTCCCAGATGATAGACTACCACACAATTATTTCTCTACATCCGTATGGTCTTCGGGCTTTTTCTACATCACCATTTCCTCGGGACACAACATGTCTGGAACGGTTGGCGTCCATATAGGAACCAATCTGGCCGAGCTGAGAAACACATAAAATATGGGGCCCTGAACTCTATACACATAAAACAAGCTGCGCTCCGGACATGCCCCATAGAGCGAGCAAGGTCTTTTAACGTGGTATCCAGCCGGCTCATCTTAATAAATTGCTGGAGATTGCAAAACAAATTCATGACAATTAAGATACTTTGAATTTATTAGCAGGTATGCTAAGACGAAATAAAAGACCGAGCAAAATGCTCGATCTTTTTATTTTGCCCTACTACTTAACATCCTTATAAATAGTTCCACTAAATGTAACAGTAATATATGTGTCATGTTGCGCGATATTAACTCTCTGCAATGTTCCACCCGAACGCCCGGCTGTGTCATTATCTTCTGTGTAGACTATTGAGCCAGGAATAGTATCATTTATATGAATTATTGAGAAATAGACTTCTTGCGGATCCGAATTATCTCAGTCAACATTGTTCTGTATGAACATGTATTTCCGATTTGGTATCATTTTGACTTAAGAATTTCATTAAATCATTACTTAGCTGCACAATCTCATTGTTAGCATTATTCGCATAATCCGGCAACCTCATATCCCTAACCATTTTAGTGCGTAGCCATGTCATAAAGAAAAGATCCAAAAATAAGTTTGGAAATTTAAGCACTATTTTAAGCATGGGTGGATCAATTGAAACGCCAGCTTTTTGTATGGCCCTTAGATACGCTTTTAAAGTGACTGTTATTTTGCGTGCCGTCTTTCTGGTTCTGGCTGTTTTTTGGTCAATGATCTTATTCTCAGAATGCAGAACGCTCAACATGGCAATGTCTGATACGGCATGTGTGATTAAATATGCTTGCATATCCTTTTTAATAACGTAGGGAAGCTTCGCTGTTTTAAATAATTTTGCGAGGTTTTCTATGCGTTCTGTCACTACACCATTAATTTCTCCAAATGCAGTTGCCGCTATAAACTTTGGTAGAAATCGAGCATGCAATACTCCATCTTTAATCTGTCCGCCGAATCCGGGAAAAGCTGGTATCAGCCTATCCCCTACGATATCCAACCACGAAGAAAATCCAATTGAATTACTAATCATCGTAACTATATTTTTGCTTTGATTATCTTGTAGCGCTAACAACGCTGATTCGGACCGATCATAACGAACAGTAACGAGAATAAAATCGTATACATCGTCATTTTCGAGCGTATCAATGACATTCACTTGTATCGCTCTAACTGTACCTTTTTCTATATATTGCAGGCCACTTTCTCTTAATGATTTAAATCTATTCGAATGTGCAAACAGGCTAACGTCAAACCCTGCTTCAATAAGCTTAATGGCGTACATGCTCCCAATGACACCTGCACCAAAAATTAAAATTCTATCTTGTTTTGCTGACATTTATACCACCCCTACTTATTAACATTTCCTTTTGATCATCCGACAGCATGTTGTATGATGTGATTGTAAATCTTTATCATTCCTTGATCAACCATCAGTTTTTTATGATTTGTCGGATGATATTCTTATTCGCCAGTAGGAGGAAAACATGCAAAAACAACCCCAAATAACGGAGAAAACAAGACAAAAATTAGTAGAAGTTTTTTGTGAGTTATATAGCCAAAAGCCGATTGAGAAAATTTCGGTTCAGGAAATTGCGAATAAGTCTGGATATAACCGCAGCACCTTTTATCAATACTTTACTGACATTTACGAATTGTTAGACTCTGTTGAAAATGACTTATTAAATGACATAAAAAAAGAATTGGCGAATAAAGAGCTATCGATGCATACGGTTCAAGAAACGCTCTATTGTCTGGACAAAAGAGAACATCTCCTGGCTCTTAACGCCATTTTGGGCGATTATGGAAGTGCCCGTTTTTTAAATCGCTTAAAAAAAGAAATCACTTTGGGTCAAATAGAATTAAACATTCCGCAAAACCATTCCTTAACGCCATACTTCATTGAGTTTTACTTAACAACTGCCCTTTCTTTATTTCGTCTTTGGCTCCAACGTCAAAAGGATTTATCGTCAGAAGAATTTTTCAAATTAGTAGAGAACCTTTATTCAAGAGGGATTACGCCCTATTTTAAAAAATGAGTCCCAGATGTGGCGTGGAGATGCAATATATCGGCACAAGCAGAAAAGGGTGCCGTCCTTTTTTTCAAAGACGGTACCCTTTTCATTTGTTGACCCTTTGTAATTAATCAAATTCTCTTCTCATCCATAACCATATCTCGATAGTAATCTCCTAGCTCAGAGGTAACACTCACCATCTTCTCGATAAGAACATCAGGCTCGGTTATCGTAATTGACTTCCCATATGAGAGAAGGAAATACGGGACATAGGTCAGCAAAGATTCTAAGCCTAATTGGAATTCACGATCTACACGAAAGCTCCGTGGTTCTTGGCGTTTATGACAATAGCCAACAACGTACCAATGAAGTAGCTTCATTCCCACTTGTGTATTGCATTTCTAATGTACGACCATTGGCAACAGCTACCTCTAATTCTTGAAGAAGCGATTGTTGGCTCCGATCGACAGGAGGATGAATGACAGACAACCCGTCTGAATGCCGCTCCATATGGGCCAACTGTTCCTCATTGGTATACAACTTTAATTTATCGATGGCTCGGTTCAATGCATCTGCAAATGGATAACCCGCTTCTCTAGCAAAAGTAGATGCGTGAATGAGCGCCTTTTGCTCGTCCATGTCAAACATTAATGGAGCCTCTGAGAAGTTCTCCAATATCCGGTATCCACCATAATGCCCTGAATCCGCAATAATAGGCACCCCACTCGCACAAAGAGAATCGATGCAACGGTATACTGTTCGAATATGTACTTCCAATTCGTCCGCAAGCTGTTGAGCAGTCTTTCGCTGACCTGATTTCAACAACCATAGAATTGATAATATATTATCTGCTTTGGACATAACGTTACCGGCACCTGCCTTCTCTCGTGAAATGGATGAATTAATACCCATTATATGGTGTAATCCAATTTTAATAAACGTTCCTCTATTTAAAAGGTTCCATTCCTTTGTCAATCCAATCTTCTCTTGTCGGACCGTATACATCAGGTACACGCAACCCAGCTTGTCGCATTAGAACGGTCATCTGTCCTCTATGATGGGCTTGGTGCATAAGTACAAACCGGAGTGATGCACCATTTGTCCATTTCTCTCCACCCATATCCGTCATTTCTGTAAGTGTGTCATTGGTCCATTGTGTCTCCATAGCCTCCAATATTTCAATATAGTGAACCTATATTCACTATAATTGATCTTCACTGACATCTAACGTCAGTGAAGATTCACCATTCTAAATATATCAGAAGACAATGACAAATACCCTGTTTTGGCTCATGCCAGGAACAGGGTATTTGTCTGATAACTTATCTAAATTCATTGATGTAAGTTGCTTAATTAGATCATTATTTTACAAATGTCATTCGTGAATTGTACAGGGTCAATGACCTGTAGTCCTTCGATCAACAACGCTTGATTGTACAAGAGGTTGGTATACAAGCTTAGTTTGTCTTTATCATTAGCGTATGCATCCTTTAAGGATTGATATACTTCATGATTGACGTTGATTTCCAATACTTTGTCAGCTTTAACTTCCTGACCATTGGACATCCCTTTTAATATTTTTTCCATTTCAATCGTTAGTTCGCCCTCAGAAGACAAACATACAGGATGAGATTTCAGTCTCTTAGACGCTTTTACATTCGTCACTTTATCTGTAAGGATGCTTGCCATCGCTTCAAAGAGTTCCTTATTCTCGTTCTCTTCTGCATCCGTAGGCTTATCTTTCTCATCAGCCTCGATCCCCAAATCACCGCTCGATACGGATCTGAATTCCTTCTCTTTATAATTCATAATCATCTTAATTGCGAATTCATCGATATCATCCGTAAAGTACAGAATTTCATATCCCTTATCAGATACCATCTCTGTTTGTGGAAGCTTATCAATTCTTTCCATAGATTCGCCAGAAGCATAATAGATGTATTTCTGATCTTCAGGCATTCTTGCTACGTATTCATCCAAGGTAACCAATTTCTTATCTTTGGATGAGTAGAACATCAATAAGTCTTGTAGCAATTCTTTATGCATACCGTAATCATTGTAGACTCCGAATTTCAACTGTCTGCCAAAAGATTTGAAGAATAGCTCATATTTCTCACGCTCATCCTTCAGTAAGCTTTGTAGCTGACTCTTAATCTTATTCTTAATATTTTTCGCGATTAACGTTAATTGGCGATCATGTTGTAGCATTTCTCGAGAAATGTTAAGCGATAGATCTTCAGAATCCACCATACCTTTGACAAAGCTGAAGAAGTCCGGTAATAAATCAGAACACTTGTCCATGATCAATACACCATTGGAGTATAGCTCTAATCCCTTCTCAAACTCTTTTGTATAATAGTCAAATGGCGTATTCTCTGGGATAAATAGAATCGCATTATAGACTACAGCACCATCCGCACTAATATGGATATGCTTCAGAGGTTTGTCGAACCCATAACGTTTCTCAGCATAGAAATTGTTATAATCATCTTCTGTAAGCTCATTTTTATTTTTGCGCCAGATCGGAACCATGCTATTCACTGTTTGTTCTGCGCTAACTTCCTCAAACTCATCTTCAGTACCTTCTTTTGGACGTTGTTCCTTCACATCCATCTTAATTGGGTATCTAATGAAATCAGAGTACTTCTTGATAATAGACTTCAAACGATATTCTTCCAGATACTCATCATACTGGTCATCTTCGGTATTCTCTTTGATCGTCAGGATAATCTGAGTACCTACGGTATCCTTCTCACATGGTACAATCGTGTATCCTTCAGCACCTTCTGATTCCCACTTGAATGCTTCTTCGCTACCCAACGCTTTACTGATCACTGTAACGACGTCCGCCACCATAAATGCGGAATAGAATCCAACACCAAATTGACCAATAATATTGTGACCATCTTTTGCTTCGTTATCTTTCTTGAATGCTAATGAACCACTCTTCGCGATAACACCCAAGTTGTTCTCAAGCTCTTCTTGCGTCATTCCCATACCTGTATCCGTGATCGTTAATGTTCTATGTTCCTTATCTGCTGTCACTTTAATGAAGTAATCTTGTTTATTAAATACCAATGACTCATCAACTAGTGCTTTGTAATACATTTTATCGATAGCATCACTAGCATTTGAAACAAGCTCTCTTAAAAATATTTCCTTCTGTGTATAAATGGAGTTAATCATCATCTCCAACATTCTTTTCGATTCTGCTCTAAACTCTTTTTTAGCCATGAATAGTTAATCTCCCTTCGATATGCAAAAAGTAAAATGTTCATCTAGTTAGAATTACTTGCTGTAAATTTATGATCAATATCGCTCATTAAACCAATTAGCACTTTAAGGACTAGAGTGCTAATTCTTATTTTTACACATAACAATTTTTGTTGTCAACTTATGCCTATATAAAAAACACAAAAAAATGACTCCCTAATGTCAGAAGTCATTTATTAGTAGCTAACCCTCTATAAATTATTCGATACCCACCTAGTCACAAACAGCTGCTATGTCTATGATTTCCCGTAGAATCTCATCCTTCAGAGAATCTATAAGAGAGAAATCAATGGATCGAGCGTAGATTTCATCTAATTGATCTTGAAGAGACTTAGCATCGGTAAGGAACTGTATCGATCGTTTCATTTGCGCAGCATAGCGTTCTTTTATCGGATTAATGGCCTCTGCAAGTTTTTCATCCGTATCCGGTTGGATACAACGACGATACATATCCACAATCTCATCGGTGCCACCCTCAGGGAAATACTCATGTGGTGCAGTGCTATCAAATATAGCAAAGTTGAGATCACGTACAATAACCATATCTAGACTGTTAGGATCGAATCCACAATGGTAAATCTCAACATCATACCCACGCTCAGTTCCTGCAGCAGCTATTTTTTTGAGCATAGTTGATTTACCGGATCCAGGTCTGCCTTTAATAAGGTACCTTTTTAATCCTTCGGTTAGATTAGGAACGCAATCTTTAGCACCTTGTGGTGTGGCAGCACCTAAGAATCGATGATCTACCCTACTCTCTTTCTCTAGCTTCCGATCACCATAGAGCACATGAATCATTTCTGTCGTCAGCACATTAGCCTCTTGAAAATCCATGTTCGCAATATATAAGTCTTCCCACTCATCATGAATACGAAGCGCCTCTGCAAAACCAGCATACGCATGTTGATATGTTTGAGATATTTGTTCGTTCAATTGGTTGATGCTACCCTGTTGGGTGATCAGTTGATCCAGATGACAAGCTTCTCCTACGTTCACGTATTGAACTTCAACTTCTGGTAGCAAAGGTTCGATGACATATCTGTCTGTTCCTACGATGATTCCGACTTTTAACAGAGGAACTACCATACCATCCAGTGCTGAATTATCTGAAGCGCAATGCATATTCCAAATATCATAGCCTGCAGACACCAACTGATCCCCTATGGTCCGAATCAATTCTGACTTTCCCGAACGCGGCGTCCCTTCCAGAATAAAGAGTCTTTCCAACCCTTGTAAAGACGATTCCATTAAGCTCACAAATCCATGGGCCGTATTTCCACCCACATAAAAATTCTTAATACTTCCAGTCATGATGACCACACCTTTCTCAGCTCATATCACGCATATGTTACATCGTATTATTCGCCCATCCATAAGGTGCAACTAAATTTATATGTTATCCTACACATAAATAAAAAAAAACGCTGAGGTTGTTATTTCCCAACGTCTACTTGTAGCTTCTATTTATTAACCTTACGATTCAGTTGACTCTAATTGATTCTCATCGCTTTCTTCATTAACAAATAAAGAATCACTCTCTTCTTCTATGCGTTCCACCGGTTGATCCAGCTCATTTTTTAATTTCTCTGTGATAGACTGTCCAATCTCGCCGATTTGTTCCCCGATTTGTTCCATCTTCTTATTCAATTCAAGTACTCTCTCACGCTTAGCCGTTGACGGATGAGAAGAACGAGTCTCATCTAAAGCTATTTCGCTTTTGAGCACTCTCACTTCACCCTCCATTTTACTTCTTTGTGAAGACAATTGTTCTACTTGGTCGATGCTTCCAGCCAACTGAAGCATGTTCTGTTGCTTACCCGCTTCTACTTCTTGCTCTGTTTTCGGTTCACGATCTACTTCAGCACTTTTCTTGCTATCCTCATCAAGTCCTAAAGCTTTTTGTTGTTCGTCTAATAGCAGTTTACTCATCTGTTCGTCCAACAACGACATTTGTTCATCCATCTCTTTCAAGCGATCCTTAATCGAATCTAATTGGGCACCACTTTCCAATGTTTTATCGATTAATTTATTTTTACTATCCATAATATTGTCCTTTTGTTTCATTAACAATTCAATGGACTTGCTAACACCTGACGACTGCCCTTTACTTTTGAAAATATTTCGCGCTTGATCACTGATGAATAACGAATCTTTATTCTCTTTTTCTTTTTTATGAGTCATTGTGTGTTCACCAGATACCGATACCTTTAGTCCAACATGTTGGCTCCGAGCTGCACTGTTTGATAAATTAGAAATTTGCATATCATTTCCTCCTAGCTACTAGTCATGATTTTGAATATTCCATTCATAAACCACCTACCTTATTTATCGGAATTACGACAGAGAAACTTAAATGATGAATAGATACAAACTCGTGAGGGCGCTCCGCGAACGGACCGTTGTTCCAATCGCTGTTGTGTCCTGATTTTTTTGGAATTTCCCTTAGCGGTAAAAATCCAGACACAGTGTATGCTTTCGAAGTAGCTTTCCTTTGGAAAGCTTATAGGCCAGCCCATCATTCTTCAATTATTCGTAAAGTACTGCCTTCACATCTTCATTATTAATATTTGTTTTGTCGTACCATACGAAGCCACTGTCTATGGCTGGTTCAACCTTTTCACCTTTTGCTGCCGCAACCGCGGCTTTTACCGTTTCATAACCGATCCCAACTGGATTCTGGGAAACGGCACCAGCCATGAGCCCATTGTTGACCGCATCGATTTGCGCTTTACCGGAATCATAGCCGACAACGATGATTTTACCTTGCATTTTCATTTCGGCTACAGCATTAATAACACCGATGGCTGATCCTTCGTTTGTACCGAAGAATCCTTTCAAATTTGGATGCGCTTGCATAATGGCTTTAGCTAAGTCGGTTGATTTCAGATGATCCCCACCGCCATATTGAACATCAACAATTTTGATATTGGGATATTGTTCCTTCATGCGATTTACGAATCCATCCCGACGATCAATGCCTGTGCGACTCGTCTGGTCATGCGCGATCACTGCAACTTCGCCCTGACTGCCGATGAGCTCAGCCATTTTATCCGCTGCGACACCTGCTGCTACGCCGTTGTTCGTCGCTACCGTGGAGACGGGGATATCACTCTCAACGCCAGAGTCGAATGCAACAATTGGGATGCCGCCTTCTTGTGCTTTTTTCAAAAGTGGAATCGATGCTTGGCTATCCAGTGCCGCAAATCCGATTGCGCTTGGTTTCTTGTCTAGGGCAACTTGGAGCATCTCGAGCTGCTTATCCACCTGTGCTTCTGTCTCAGGTCCTTCGAAAGTAATCTCTACATTGAGCTCCTTCGCCGCTTTCTCTGCGCCAACCTTAACCGCTTGCCAGAATTGATGTTGGAAACCTTTCGATATAATCGGGATGTACATTTTATCTCCATCCGTTGACGCTACCACTTCTTTGGTAGGCTCTGGGTTCTTCGATGCATTCTTATTGTTACTGTTATTCGAACCGCACGCACTAATGACGAATACAAGTGACAATACCGTTATTAACCAACCCTTTTTCATATTCATATCCCCTTTTTTAATAAAATAATAACTACATGACGCTCCACGTTATGATTTACGCCGACGTAGAATATCCGCATATACAGCAAGCAGAATAACGAATCCGACAACAATCGTCTGCCACTCCTGCGGCACGGACAAGATGCGAAGACCATTCGTGAGTACGCTCATGATTAATGCACCAATAACCGTACCGACGATCGTCCCTTTCCCCCCGCTAAGCGATGTACCTCCAATGACGACAGCAGCAATAGCCTCTAATTCGTAACCCATACCTAGTGCCGGTTGGGCGGAATTAAGACGGGATGCCATGAGAATACCTGCAAGACCCGTAAATAAACCAGCGATCATATAAATAATAATCTTCCATTTCTGAACGTTAACTCCGGATAGACGTGTTGCCTCCTCATTACTCCCGATCGCAAAGTTATACCTCCCTACAATGGTACGGGATAACAATAGACTGCCGATGATTGCTGCGAGAAAGAAAATAAGCACGGCGTTCGGGATATTGAACCCTGGAATGAGATCCCCTAATTCTGTCCCTAATGAAATTTTCGAGAACACTTCGTTATCTGTAAAATAAATCGGCTTCGTACCCGAGATCACGAGTGCAAGTCCTTTCGCAATCATCATCATAGCTAGTGTAGCGATAAACGGTGGAATCCCTAGTCTAGCGATAACAAAACCAGAGATAAATCCACATATAGCACCTGTCATCAGCCCCCCTATAATTCCGACCCACACCGGGAGTCCCCACATCGTAATGAATACACCAGTCATTACTGCACTAAGCGTCATCACCGTTCCTACTGATAAATCAATCCCGCCAGTAACAATAACGAATGTGGCGCCAAGCGCCAGCACACCGATAACCGCTGTAGACAGCAATATACCCACGATATTAGAGAAATTGAAAAAATTGCTTGATGCTACAGAGAAAAAAATGATGAGAAAGATCAAACTCCCGAAGGCCAAAAATTGTTGTACTCCTGCGTTCACCTTCATACGCTGTTTCTGAGATGATTCCGTTGCTCCCTTCATTTGACTCCCTCTCTTCCTAAAATCATCCTTCATCCTTTGCTAGATCGGTCTGTCGCGTATGCCATAACCTGTTCTTGTGTCACGCTATCATCGTTCATCAACTCTCCTGTAATTCTCCCTTCACACATGACGATGATTCGATGGCTTAGCCTTAAAATTTCAGGTAGCTCTGAGCTAATCATGATGATCGACTTCCCTGATGCTGCCAAACTCTCTAGTAGCTTGTATATCTCACTCTTAGACCCAACATCAATCCCGCGTGTCGGTTCGTCGAAAATAAGAATGTCACAGTCCCGTGTTAACCATTTGCCGATAATGACCTTTTGCTGATTCCCACCTGACAAATTTTTAAGCTTTTGCTTAACGCTAGGTGTCTTTACTTTCAATTCTTGAATGACCTTGTTGGATACATCCGTCATCCGATTGTCATTTATCCATCCACCCTTCTTTGTGAAGCGACTTAACGTCGCTAGCGCAATATTCATTGTGATATCCTTTTCCAGTAAACAACCAAAGTGTTTTCGATCCTCAGATAAATATCCAATACCATGACTTACAGCCTGATGAGGACCCGTGATACTGACTTTACGACCATGGATATAGACCTCCCCAGAATCCATCGGATCCGCTCCAAAAATCGCCCGGGCAACCTCCGTTCTTCCAGCCCCAATAAGACCTGCTACACCAAGGATCTCTCCTTTATGGAGGGTTAAACTTACGTCGTGTAGTACATTTTTACGATTGATATTATGTACCTCAAGTACCCTTTCGCTACTAATGATATTGACTAGATCGGGTTTCAGAGGCTGATATATCTCCCTACCTACCATCATCGCTATAATTCGGTCAATACTGACCTCTTCCGTAGCTACAGTGTCTATATAGCACCCATCGCGCATAACGGTAATGCGATCAGTAATCCGCTTCAATTCCGCCATCCGATGGGAAATGTAAACGATTCCAACTCCTTTTGCACGAAGATGATGGATCATTTTGAACAATTCTTCAATCTCTGCATCACTTAGAGCTGCTGTCGGCTCATCCATGATCATTACCTGAGAGTCATAAGAAATAGCTTTAATAATCTCCACCATCTGTTGCTTGGCCACTGTCAGCTTCGATACGAGCGTAGTCGGGTCAATATCTAAATTCATCTGCTTTAATAAAATGGCCGTTTGTCGATTCATTTCTTTATCATCTAGAAACCATCGGAATGCTTTGCGGGGCTCTTTGCCGATAAAGATGTTCTGAGCTACCGTCAGATCAGGAGCCAAATTCAACTCTTGGTGAATCATACTGATCCCCAATTTCTGAGCTGTACGCGTATCCAGGATATCTACTTCTTTACCTTTATAAGTAATGCTTCCCTCATCTTTCTGATAAACGCCCGTCAACACTTTCATCATCGTTGATTTCCCTGCGCCATTCTCACCGACAAGGGCATGCACTTCCCCAGCTCGTAATTCGAACTCACATTGCTTTAATGCTTGAACACCGGCGAAATGCTTCTTAATTCCTTCCATCTTCACAACAATGTCACTCATCGCCCGCCCCCTTTCCAACTTATAGACAATATATTGCCATAACTAGTAGTGATAGAACCATTGGATTCCAGACGCAAAAAAACTCAAGCCATTCTTTCGCTTGAGTTATCATTTATATTTTAAATAGAATAGAATGCTTACTAGAAACTACGCAGTGTCAGTCATGAATTACTCTCCTTGAAATCTAACAGATGACGATTTGGCTGTCATGATTTGCTCCGTTATTTTCCGTCCTGTTGGTGTCTGAGCAAGGCCCCCAAGCGCGGTTTCGCGATGTTCACTTGGCATATTTGTACCTATCTCTAACATAACACCAATCACTTCGTCCGAAGGGATGACGCTTTGGACACCCGCAAGGGCCATGTCCGCTGCCGCCAATGCATTCACAGCTCCAAGACCGTTACGCACAATACAAGGTATTTCAACTAACCCTGCAACAGGGTCACAGATTAACCCTAGTGTATTTTTTAAAGCGAGACCCACTGCATGAACCACCTGTTCAGGACTACCACCACGTAACTCGACCATCGCACCTGCCGCCATGCCGATAGCAGAGCCGATCTCTGCTTGACACCCACCTTCTGCCCCGGAGATAAACGAGTTATTCGCAATAACATAGCCGATCGCTCCGGCGCAGAAGAGACCATTCACGAGTACTTCATCATCCCAACCAAACCGCTCCTGCGAACTAACAAATACGCCTGGAATGACACCACAGGACCCCGCCGTTGGCGTCGCTACGATACGTCCCATTGAAGCATTCACCTCAGATACGGATAAGGAGTAAGCCATCGCTTTACCTGACCATTCTCCCACGGAAGGTTCGTTACGCTGAACGTACTCATTCATCTTGCGCCCGTCACCTCCCACCAGACCACTCCTTGAAGTAATCTCGGTATCAATCCCCTTACGAACTGCATCTTTCATGACTCGATAATATTCTGTCATCTGTTGTACAATTTTGTCGGGTGTCTCATCGGTTTCTTTCGCCTGCTCAGCAATCATAAGCTCGGCAATCGTCAGCGACTCCCTGTGGCATATTTCAGAAATATCCTTCAGACTACGAAAACGCATGTTAACGACTCCTCTAGTTCAGATCGATAACGGATACTGTACTAATATGAGGTATCTGAGAAACCAATTCGAGTACTGTATTCTCAGGTCTCCGGTCACACTCAAGTACCGTCATCGCAGCACCGCTTCTTTCTTTGCGATCTACGTTCATAAATCCAATATTTAACCCTGCTTCACTGATCGCACTAGTAATAGAAGCGAGAATACCTACATGATCATCATGAGTGATGACCAATGTAGGGTAATAACCTGAACATCCTGCAGCGAAACCATTCATCGAATGAATCTCAATATTACCTCCACCAATGGAGGAGCCGCTTACTGTAATCTCTCGGCCACTTACGCTTGCTGTAATCTCAGCAAAATTGGGATGAGGACTCATGACTGTGCCCCGCCGAAATTTATATCGCATCCCAACCTTTTCCGCTTCCACGAAGGCATCTGGAATTCTCTCATCGTCTGTATCGAAATTGAGTAATCCCCCAATAAGAGCTAGGTCCGTTCCATGACCAGCGTACGTCTCTGCAAAGGAACCATACAGTGTAATGATAGCGAGTTCAGGCGTACATCCTAATAGTTGTTGGGCTACACGGCCGATGCGCACCGCACCTGCGGTATGAGAGCTGGATGGTCCGACCATCACTGGACCAATAATTGAAAAAACATTCTTAAACCGCATAGCAAAAAATTCCCCTTCCCCTTACCAAACACATCAGAGATCCGTCCTCATCCATTACGTAATATGCACCATTTTATTCCTCACTATTTTAGCCTGAATTAATTAATTAATTTCTCATATTGTTCAGCATTCAGCAGTCCTGCTATGGCAGTTGTTGCATCCCCATCCACTTCAACCTCAATCAACCAGCCTTCGCCATATGAATCCGAGTTCACAAGTTCAGGGGAATCCAGTAGGACCTCGTTCACCTTCGTTACCGTTCCATTAACCGGACTGAAGAGATCAGATACGGTTTTGACGGACTCAATCGTCCCCATGGCTGCTTCTGCTTCAAGCGTTGTTCCTACTGCTGGGAATTCTACGAATACGATATCACCTAGCTGAGTTTGAGCGAAATCTGTAATTCCAATTCGAACCACATTCCCTTTAGCTTCTGCCCACTCATGTTCCTCTGTATATCCCAATCCAACTTTAACTTCGCTCATAGTTAACAACCTCTCATTGGTATAATTAGATGATTTGATTTCGTACGATTTGCATCAATCCGCGAGTATCTAGCGTTATTACTCATCCTTTAAGCATATCCTTTAGAAGAAAGAGTCGCATACGCTAGTTCAGACAGCAAAAAAGGACAGAGAACTGGCTAAATGCCATGTTCTCTGTCCTGGGTACCTGAGAGTTTAAGCAGTCTTAGACTGCTGTTACCCCTTTGGTGGCTTATTCGCTCTCTCCAGAGTTGCGTCGAATGGCGGTTCTTTTACCTGAGAGATTAATCAATCAGCTGGCTAGCCATTGACTTGCTCCTTCGGTGCCCAGCGAATGTCTCATCCGCTCGAGTCTCTCCCTACCATTGTCATCCACTTACTATAAATTTATATATCTAGATTAATGCACAATACAAGCCCATGTCAAGATACCTAACAAATTATTTGCATCAAATGAAGTTATCGTTGACATCCAGTTATTTGGTCGTGTATAAGTAGACTATGACAACCGAATATGCGGATGATGGTATAGGGAGAGACCGCCTACAATAGTCTTTGGCGGCGCCGAAGGAGTAAACCTAACAAAGGTGAATCTCTCAGGCAAAAGGACCTTTATCGGACGTAACTCTGGAGAGAATGTATGGAACGATAATATCGTCCCTTACGTCACCCAAGGGGAAACTTGGACTTAAGTTCGATGTTCGGGGTAACTCTCAGGTACAAAGGACAGAGCGAAGAGGAAACGTAATTGTAGCACAATGCTACGGATGCGCCCCTTTTTGCTGCTGTTCTTATTTTCGTTTCCACTATATATGAAATCTAAGGAGGAGATATGAAGGATGACAGAACTTAAGAGAACACCGCTATACCCACTCTATGTTAACTATCCTGGTGCCCGCTGTATAGATTTCGGCGGATGGGATCTTCCCGTTCAATTCTCCGGCATTCAAAAAGAACACGATGCAGTTCGTAAACAAGCAGGGCTGTTCGACGTATCCCACATGGGTGAATTCATGGTAACAGGAACCTTCGCAGAAGCATTCCTGCAACAACTAACAACCAACGATGTATCCAAACTCTCCGACGGTCAAGCTCAATATACACTCATGTGTTATCCAGACGGAGGTGTAGTTGACGATATACTCGTGTACCGATTCAGTGCCAATCAATACTTTGTCGTTGTGAATGCTTCCAATATTGACAAAGATTTCGAATGGATGCGTGAGCATTTAATCGAAGGCGTTACGCTTGAGAATATATCCTCTGAGCTTGCACTACTTGCTCTCCAAGGCCCTAACGCAGCTGCCATCATGGCTTTGGTTACAGAATATGATTGTGATCAATTAGCTTCCTTCCATTTCGCCAAAGACGTATCTATAGGCGGAGTCAAGGCAATGGTCTCTCGAACGGGTTATACGGGTGAAGATGGTTTTGAAATATATGTCTCCGTCAATCATGCCGCAAACGTATGGAATACTCTAATGGCTAAGGGTGAGCCACACGGTCTGATCCCAGCTGGTCTGGGCGCACGTGACACGCTACGTTTTGAAGCCCGTCTACCACTATACGGACAGGAATTATCGAACACCATTTCTCCTCTCGAAGCTGGTGTTGGTTTCTTCGTCAAGTTGAACAAAGGCGAATTCATTGGCCGCGAAGCGTTAGTACAACAAAAGGCTAATGGGTTAACACGTAAGATGGTTGGTATTGAGATGATAGACCGTGGTATTCCTCGTACGCATTATCCTATATATGCATATGGCAAATGTATAGGTGAAGTGACAACCGGAACGCAATCACCGTCACTCAAACGTAACCTTGGACTCGCACTAATCGACGCCAACTACACTGAACTAGGAACTGAAGTGTGGGTAGAAATTCGTGGTAAGCAGTTGAAAGCCGAAGTTGTGAAAACACCATTTTACAAAAGAATTCCTAAGGAGTGAACAACGTGACCAACCAACACCGCTACATCCCGATGACTGAACAAGACCAAGCCGACATGTTAGAAACGATCGGTGTAGAATCAACGGAAGCTCTGTTCCGCGACATTCCTGAGGAAATACGCTATCGTGGCACCCTGCCGATGTCTTCTGCACTTGATGAATTCTCATTGCTTGAACATATGAAGACATTGGCTGGACGTAATGCAGATACTGACCGTTACACTAGCTTTCTGGGCGCTGGTATTTATGACCATCATGTTCCCGTTGTTATTAATCATATGATCTCTCGCTCCGAATTTTATACCGCTTATACACCTTATCAACCAGAGATCAGCCAAGGAGAACTTCAGGCGATCTTTGAATTCCAATCCTATATCTGTGAACTGACTGGCATGGCCGTTGCCAATGCAAGTATGTACGACGGAGTGACCGCATTATCCGAAGCTGGCGCTCTTGCAACTGGAGCAACCAAACGTAAACAACTTATCATCTCACGTACCGTTCATCCCGAAGCGCGTGAAATGGTCAACACCATGGCTCATGGCTTAAATCTGGAAGTCGTTGAGGTTGGCTATTCCAATGGTGTAACAGACCTAAGTGCATTAAAGGAAGCCGTAACGGGAGAAACAGCAGCTGTGCTCATTCAGTCACCAAATTTCTTTGGCTGTATTGAGGATATCGCAGCCATTGAGCCCATTATTCACGACGTCAAAGGACTGCTCGTTGTTAGTACGAATCCGATGTCGCTTGGTCTACTCGAAGCGCCAGGCAAGCTCGGTGCTGATATTGTCGTAGGCGATGCGCAACCACTCGGTATCTCGCAATCGCTTGGTGGACCCACTTGCGGTTTCTTCGCTGTGGCTGAACCGCTTATGCGACGTATGCCAGGCCGTATCGTCGGACAGACGACTGACCTGGATGGTAAGCGTGGGTTCGTCTTGACACTACAAGCCCGGGAGCAACATATTCGACGTGAGAAGGCGACGTCTAACATCTGTTCTAATCAAGCATTACTAGCCCTGTGCGCATCCATCTACTTGTCCACCATGGGTAAGGAAGGGCTTCGTGAAGCAGCCAATCTGAATCTACAGAAAGCTCACTATGCATCCCGTGAAATGAACAATCAGCGTGGGATCAAGCTTCCATTCTCATCTCCCTTCTTCAATGAATTTGTCATAGAACTTCCTGAGGGGACATCCGTGAAAGAGTTGAACTTGAAGCTGTTAGAGTCTGGCATCCTTGGTGGTTACGACCTCGGCATGGCTTATCCAGAACTCAAAGGTCATATGTTGGTCGCTGTCACTGAGAAACGTACCCGCACGGAGATCGATAGCTTCGCAAGCAGACTGGGGGAATTAGCATGACTACGAATATGAAACCAGAAAAAGCACTTATCTTCGAATTAAGCAAGCCAGGACGTGTGGCTTACTCGCTTCCACCCTGTGATGTTCCAGAATCAGCACCCTCAGAATATATTCCAGCAGCGATGCTAAGAGAAACACCCGCTCAGCTACCCGAAGTATACGAAGTAGACGTGATTCGTCACTATACAGAACTATCTCGACGTAACTTCGGAATCGACAACGGCTTCTATCCACTAGGATCCTGCACGATGAAGTATAATCCGAAGATCAATGAGGACACCGCACGTTTCGCTGGCTTTGCCAAGATCCATCCTTATCAGCCAGAAGAGAGCATCCAAGGCGCTCTTGAATTGCTGTACACTCTTCAGAACGATCTTGCTGCTCTCACTGGAATGGATCAAGTAACACTCCAACCAGCAGCTGGGGCGCACGGCGAATGGACAGGACTCATGATGATCCGTGCATACCACGAGAGCCGTGGAGAGAAACGTACCAAGGTTATCGTTCCTGACTCCTCGCACGGTACGAATCCAGCCAGTGCGACAGTCGCTGGTTTCGAGACGATCACCATCAAATCGAATGAACGGGGAATGGTCGACCTTGATGCCTTACGTGCAGCAGTAAGTAGTGATACAGCAGCACTTATGCTCACCAACCCTAGTACACTTGGTCTGTTCGAAGAGCAGATCGTTGAGATTGCAGAGATCATCCATGATGCAGGTGGACTACTCTATTACGATGGAGCTAACTCTAACGCGATTATGGGTATTACTCGACCTGGCGACATGGGCTTTGATGTCGTTCATCTCAATTTACACAAGACAATGAGTACTCCGCACGGCGGTGGCGGACCTGGATCCGGACCTGTCGGTGTGAAAAGTATCCTGATTCCGTATTTACCGAAACCAATCGTTGAGCAACGTGAGGATGGAACATACTTCTTCGATTATGATCGTCCCGAGTCGATCGGTCGGGTGAAGGCATTTTACGGTAACTTCGGCATTCTCGTTCGAGCATATACGTATATTCGAACTTATGGTCCAGAGGGTCTACGGCACGTATCCGAATGCGCGGTTCTAAATGCCAATTACATGATGCACCGACTTGCTCCTCACTTCGAGATTCCATATCCCGGCGTCTGTAAGCATGAGTTCGTTATGTCGGGTAGCGGTCTTAAGCAGTATGGCGTACGGACGCTCGATGTGGCTAAGCGGCTGCTTGACTTCGGGTACCACCCACCAACCATCTACTTCCCACTTAATGTCGAAGAATGCATCATGATTGAACCCACAGAGACAGAGAGTAAAGAAACGCTCGATAGCTTTATCGATACGATGATTCAGATCGCGGAAGAAGCAAGAACAACACCAGAACTCGTCACTAATGCCCCATACGACACGGTCGTACGACGTCTAGATGAGACAACAGCAGCACGGAAGCCAGTGCTGAATTGTAGTTGTAACTAGCGGAAATATATGCCACATTATGATATAGAAATAAGGCAGACCTAGTCAGGAATCGAGTATCCAGAATCATTACACAAATCGATTTAGATGCATATGCGATTTGAATTTGATTCAAGTGAAACTTATCTTTTTTCTGTAAAAATTCTTTTTTGTACAAAACCCAACTTAATTTTGGGGTATGGCGATAAAGCCATGTTTGTTTCTTATATTTGAACAAAGAACCGCCTTTTGGCGGTTCTTTGCGGTTCTTTCAGACTTCCATCAATAGATTCAGTTAGCGAGAGGGGAGGGCTTCATCGGGTCTTACTTCAATTAACGGTGGTCCAAAATGCCATCTAAAATAATTCCAGAGGGTAAATTAGTCACATTAACTGGAGTAGCTACATCTAAATTATCTCCCTGAGGCTACATTAGTCACATTAATTGAGGAATTCACTGTTCGTCATCCGTAGACATCAAGTTTAACTTATTTTACATCAAGCTCATCTTCCACTTCACCAGACTCGTCCTTCGTACCATCAAGTACTAATTTCGAGGTCCTACCGTACCTATATTTATATTAGCAACAGCCGAAATATAAGTTATTGATTACCAACTATATCCCTTCCACAATACGTCTTGCACGCATAGAAACTTGCTGAAGTAGCTCATCCTCATCTATTGTAAGGAGTTGGCGATGTTTCATTAGCACTTTACCATTTACAATCGTCGTGTCCACATCTGCTCCATTAACGCTATAGGCTAATAGTGACTTAACGTTATGGATCGGCTGTAAATGTGGCTTGTTCATATCGATTAGAATAAGATCGGCTTTCTTACCAACCTCAAGTGTACCCACCTCTTGATCGATGTTCAGTAACTTTGCACTTTCTTGGGTTGCCATACGAAGGATCTGACTAGCTGGGAGCCACGAAGGGTCACCATAATCACATTTTTGTAACCATGACGCAGCCTTTATCTCTTCAAACATATCCAATGTTGTTGCGCTTCCTGCTCCATCTGTTCCAAGTCCTACAGTGATGCCTTGGGCAATCAGATCAAGTACAGGAGCGATGCCACAACCCAGCTTTAAATTACTTAGAGGATTATGGGACACGCCTCCACGCATTCCCCTTAACAATCCAATATCCCTCCGATTCAAATGGACACTGTGTGCTAGAAGAACATGTGCTTTTTCAAATAAACCAACATCATACAAAAATTGCGTAGGCGTTTGATTATACTTGTCCCTAATCTTTACTACTTCTTCTATCGTCTCTGCTAGGTGGATGTGTATAGGTATGTTTCTCTGCTCTGCAAGCAGGATGACTTCTTTCAAATGTTCGGGTGGACACATATAAGGAGAATGTGGGCCAAACATCGTTGTGATTCTACCCTCTGCCTTCCCAGACCAGCGATCAATTAGATCTAGTGCTTCCGCCATCCTCCTCCCCCCATCATCTATACCGAACACCAATCCTCTTGTCAAAGACGCACGCATGCCCACTTCCTCTACAGCTACAGCAATTTCGTTCATATGAATGTACATGTCTGCAAAAGCAGTCGTTCCCGACTTAATCATTTCAGCCATTGAAAGTTTCGCTCCCCAATATATATCCTCAGGGGTCATACGGTCTTCTGCGGGTAGCATTTTCTTCTCTAACCAATCCATCAGTTTCAGATCATCAGAGAATCCTCTTAGTAAGCTCATAGGTGTATGTTGATGGGCATTGACCAACCCCGGCATCGCCACCATACCTTTTCCCTGTATGATCTCATCTGCCTGAATATGAACACTGGATTGAATGTCTGAAATGATATCTCCCTCTATGACAACATCTCCGACAAAAGGTGCTTCTACTTCATCTTTCATGGATACAATCGTTACCTCTTTAATAAGTGTTCTCATGCAAATCCTCCTATTCATTTCATGGGATACATAGAAGGTTAAACCTTTCCGTAAGGAGAAAGTCAATACGGTATTCGTTGCATTTTGTCAATAAAATGGCGTGAAATATGCTTCATGATGCTATAGAAAATCTATTATCCGATACGTAAACATGCGATAGAGCGATGAATAGTTATTTACTTTCACCTAACGTCAAGGTTTAATGTAAAGATAGAGAAGGTGATTTCGTTGAAAATTAAAGAGGTTGCGGACAAACTCAATATTTCTACAAGAGCTATACGTTTTTATGAAGAAAAAGGGTTAATCGCGCCTACCAAACAAGACAACAATCAATATAGGGAATTCAATGAGAAGGATATTTGGCGGTTGCAAACCATCATTTCATTAAGAGAAGCAGGCATGAGTGTTACGCACATTGCAAAAGCTCTTGAAGAAATCGAAGGAAAAGATCATGAAGAACTTCAATATTATTTAGAATTACAGCGATCCGTTATGTTCTCGAAATGGCTAGAGATCAAACAAATCATCGAAACGACGGACCACATGATCCATATCGTGAGAAGCCAACAATTTCTACCGCTTGACGACATATATGAATTAGCAGAAGGTTCTAAAAGATTACGAGAACAAAGAAACAGTTGGCAGGATCAATGGAACTATGATTATTTAGCAAGTAGCCACGACCAGCTTGTCATCAATGACTCTCTAACCTATAAGGACTACGAGGAGGCTTTGAATCTCACACTCCGATGGATTTCGCCCATACCTGATGAAGTGGGATTAGATATAGGAACTGGGACTGGAAATCTTGCGGGAAAGCTAATGCATCAAGGTGTGCGTATGTCTGGCGTGGATCAATCGAAGGAAATGTTAAAACAATGTAACAAGAAATTCCCGGACATGGAGACTAAACTCGGAAATTTCCTTGCCATACCCTATTTGGATGGTCAATTTGATTTTATTGTCTCTAGTTTTGCCTTTCATCATCTAACAGATCAACAGAAGATATTAGCGATACATGAAATGCGCAGAGTCTTGAAACCACATGGACGGATCTGCATTACCGATCTAATGGTTGCTAACCATGATACAGATTTACCAACGGAAGAAAATAAATATTACACATCTCTTACCGATTTACTACATTTGTTTGACACCATGGGATATGTAACCAAGCATCATCAAATCAATGAGCTTCTACATATCGTTTATGCAGTACCTTTAAGATAATACACAATATGACAGCACCTAATGACATCTTACATGTATTTATCGAATCCTACTTTAGCAGAGAAATTATCTCTATTAACAAGCATAAACGGCCTCGCCGTCCTTTAGCGGCGAAGAAACGTTTAGCGTTGAAATATAAGCCTATTTATAAGCAAAAATACTTATAAATTCTTATATTTTTAAAAAGAACAAAAAAAACAGAGTGAGTTATCTCCCTCTGTCTTTTCACATTTCCGTGCTAATCGTTCACTCTCTATTTCTTCGGTGTATAAGACCAGACGCTCTCAAGCCATTTGTCGAAATCCTCGCCCTTATCACCTTCGTACGTATCATAAATATCAATTCTCATCTTATGAAGTTTCTCTTTGAACTCTTCAAAAGTATGACCTGCAGGTAGACTCTTCTTAACTCTTAATAAGATTTTAGTTACCCCTTTAAACAACTCACCTGTTTTTCTTGGTGGTAACTCAACATCTTCGCCACATTCTTTAAGTGCATGGAAAGCCGCTTCTTGAACTTTATAGACAGAGTCATTCGCCATAATGCGTGAAAGGATACCGATCGCTTGTTGGTCGCCCAACTCACCTAGAGCTTCAACCGCTTGAACCCGTGCTCTCCAATTGGATGTACCATTCGCAGCCTTTTTCATCTCTTCTATTGTTGGAATATTCTCCACGATTTCTTCATTATTCAATTCTTCATTCATTACTTCTTCATTATTCAAACCATTCAATTCCCTTCTATATGAAATCATTAACAACGTATTAGAAACAATATTTGTCATGCCTCAGTGTTTATTATACCTTATCTAGGTCTATTATTGCTCTTGACTCTTAAAAGTAAACAAACCTAATATCTATAAACTATCTCGTTGTTTTGCTTCCCTTTTTGAACCATTCGGACTTAGGTTTCTTCGGGTTCGACTTGAACTTGTCAGGTTTCGTAGCAGAAGTTTTCGATGACCCTCCACGATTCGACGAACCTGCAGATTTAGGTGAACCTCCAGATTTAGATGATGATCCTGACACCTTTGCAGGTGGTGTTGTAATTAGCATTGGATAGGGATTATCCTCCACTAGAGGAATCGTCTTTCCGATCAATTTCTCTATATCCTTCAGATATGGAATTTCTTCTACTTCACAGAATGAGATCGCACTTCCACTTAATCCAGCTCTACCTGTACGACCGATGCGGTGAACATAAGTTTCTGGAATATTAGGAAGGTTGAAGTTAATCACATGAGAGAGCTCATCAATATCTATTCCTCTTGCTGCAATATCTGTAGCTACTAACACACGTGTTACACCACTTTTGAAATTGCTCAATGCCGATTGGCGGGCATTTTGAGATTTGTTACCATGAATAGCCTGAGCAGAAATTTTCACTTTATCCAATTCACGGACAACTCGATCTGCTCCGTGTTTCGTACGCGTAAACACCAATGCTGAAACAATCGACTTATCTTGTAGGATGTGATTCAATTGCTTCTGTTTGTTGGCTTTGTCTACCATATATAAAGACTGCGTAATTCTATCCACTGTTGAAGATACCGGAGTGATTTCTACTTTCACAGGATTCACTAACAACGTTTTGACCATTTTTGTTATTTCTGGAGGCATTGTTGCTGAGAAGAACAAGGTTTGTTTCTTACTTGGCATCTTCGTAATGATTCGCTTCACATCATGAATGAAGCCCATATCTAACATACGATCTGCTTCATCAAGAACCAATATTTGGACGTATTGTAGATCAATACGTTTTTGATTTATTAAATCGATAAGTCTGCCCGGTGTGGCAATAATAATGTCCGCACCTTGATTAAGCGCCCGCTCCTGTACCTTTTGAGAAACTCCACCTACGATAGCCGTACAACGTAAATTTGTGAATTGACTATACGCATCAATGTTCTCTGAAATCTGAAGCGCAAGTTCTCTTGTTGGTGTAAGAATTAGTGAGCGAATACGGCGTAGTGTAGTCGGTTTAATCTGTTGTTCACATAACCGCTGAATAATCGGTATTGCAAAAGCAGCCGTCTTTCCCGTTCCGGTCTGCGCGCAACCAAGTAAATCTTTACCTGCTAATACAGATGGAATCGATTGTTCTTGTATGGGTGTAGGCGTAGTATAATTCTCTTTAGCTAAAGCCTTAAGTATCTCAGGTATAATTTTTAAATCATTAAATGTCATTTTATCTCCTTAATTTTCAATACATGTATTCTAGATCACGTAACATTCGACATCCCTTGACAGCATCTTCAAGGATATCATCATTTACGTCATAACAAATAAGGATACCACAAAAGAGCGCACTTATGGTAACAAATCCATATTCATCGTCACTATTTCATCATGAACATCCAAATAGAACCAACAATGCCGTCCTTTTTCAAAGACGGCATCTGTTTATATGGAAATATATGAACTTCTTCATCAGTATTTCCTGGCCTAACGTGGACGATACGTATATTATTTTATATTTTCTAATTGCTCCGTAACCGATTCTATCATATTAACAAAAGCAGTTAATTCTTGTGAGCTTGCCGCTTGCTCCCTTGCAAGCAAGGTTGTTCTTTCCGAATCCTGCATGACTTCATGAAGGACGAAAGCGATTTCATTTATTTTGGATTTTATATCCTTAAGTGAATCTTTAGAATGTGAGGCTAATTTACGAATTTCATCTGCTACCACACCGAAACCCCTGCCAAATTCTCCAGCATGTGCTGCTTCTATTGCTGCATTCAGTCCAAGTAAATGAGTCTGATCTGATACTTGTTGTAATAAATCACCAACTGCCGTTATTTCTCTCAATCTTGAACGAAGTAAGTCTACTTTATGATATGCTTGGTCTTGAAGATCTGCGGTATGTGTTGCCGTATCTGCAATGGTCTGACTACTGCCACTTAACTCTACTATCATCAGTACAAGATCCTGCACTGCTTTATTCACCTTCGTTAGCGTTACATCTCGTTCATCCGACAGATCTTGAATCTTCTTCTTCTCATCATTTTCATAAGCTTCTAATACTAACTGAGAATCAAAGTTAAATATCTTAGATAGACTAAGCGTAACCTTCATCCATTGGTCAGGAACAATCTTCTGAAGGTGCTGAACAGCTACATCTAAATAGATCATATATGTGCCCAAGTACCAATTCGTTGTGAGCCCAATTCGTGAATGTACCTTCCCGATGATTAGCCTTTTCTCGATGAACTCCATATCGATATGGCCTTCTACCATCGTCATGAAGTACCATCTTTGCATTTCCTTCAATCGCTCTATGGTGCTATTCTTACTGATAATTTCCACGAGTTCAGGTTGCTCATAGATATGATCATATAAATGATCGACGACGATGTTTGTAATCGCTTTAAAATGTTCTCGTTGTTCACTTAAATAAGTGAGATCTTCCTCTGTAATCCCCGTATAATTCAGTTGTTTACTACGTGATTCTGTTACTTGAATCATTCATTATTCCCCCAAAATGGTTTCCTTCAATGCATTTTTATAATTCATTGTCATATTTAATACTACATTAAATACTATTATAGGCTTCGTCTGTCTCGCTTCTCCTAATGAAGGTGGATAATTTGAACTTTTTAGCTTATTCGACACATTGTTCTATTTTCCTTCATGGAGACATTTGTCAATGATTTATATCTCTTCCACTTCTATCCTCTTAATTAAATATATCACGGCCATAATTTTTACATAATGAAGCATCTATAATGATTTAGCGTTAACAATCTATTGATAACATATTACATAGTCATGATATAACAGTTCGAAGGGAGATTAATAAATTGAATAAGAAACTTCTGATCACAGCAACGACAGCACTTACCCTTACTCTCGGGACAAATCTGGCATCTGCAGCGAATGTAACTGGAACAACAGCAGAGAAGATTACATACTCCAATAATGGACTTGAGGTTAAACCTTCGACTTCAGCGATCAATATTGACGGCAGTCTATTCTTACCTATTCGATCACTCAGCGATACACTTGGTAAATATGTGGATTGGGACGAGTTCCGCGGCAGTGTTGCTTTGACAGACAAACCTCTATTGACCGGAAAATATACGCTAAATGCTCCAGACTTGGCAGATGGAATCAAAATGGGTGTTGGCTCCTCATTAACACATGTACCAGGTGACCCAGACAATGTATTCTACTCAACAGCAGACCGTGGACCCAATGGGCAAGTTGACGTCAATGGTAAGACGCTTCGTACGTTTCCACTAGCTGATTACACGCCAACAATCTATAAAATTCAGCTCAACGACGGGAAAATTATGATCCTAGAACAAATTCCTTTGATATTGAAGGGTATCAATCCAACAACAGGTACAACCCATGTTACAGGGTTACCCAATATCAAGGGTCGTGATGAGTCACCTTATGACGCTAAAGGAGAGAAAGCACTATCCTATGATCCATATGGTCTCGATATTGAAGGTATTGCCTATAACGCACAAGACGACACGTTCTGGATATCAGATGAGTACGGTCCATCCATTGTACATGTCCAACGGGATGGTACGATTATTGAACGTATTGTACCTAAAGGCTGGGCGGAGCAAGTATCAACACCACTAGTTCCAGTACGGGAAGTACTACCATCCGTGTATAATAAGCTACGTCAAAATCGTGGTGCAGAATCCGTCGGCATTACGCCTGATGGCAAATACATGTTCATGGCGATGCAGAATGCTCTACGTAACCCCGATAAAGACATGGATAACTCACGCCAAGTCCGGATCATCAAATTCGAGTTAGCATCACTTAAACCCGTAGCTGAATATGCCTATGTCTTAGAAGATGCTACGAAATTCAATAATTTAGTTCAAGCTGATATCGTCATCTCCGACATGATGGCCATCAATGAGAACACACTGCTCATCGATGAACGTGATAAATTTACAGGTGACAAAGCACAATTGAAACGCATCTACGCCATCGATCTTTCTACCGCTACGAATATCCTCAGTAAGTATGACGATGCTTCTACTGCTGGTAAGACGCTTGAACAGATGACAACCACTGATCTAAAAATCAACGGGATCCTCCCCCCAACTAAACGAACTGTACTGGATTCTGTTGAGTATCAATATCCCTATGAGAAAATCGAGGGGATCTCACTTATTAATGGCAACACGCTTGTCATTATCAATGACAATGATTTCGGCGTGGATAGTACATCTACAGACAATGGTACGGAATTATGGACATTCAAATTACCCTATTCAATTAAGTAATATAGATCCTTACTTCTTAATCACACTAGAAATGGGAACAACCCGGATATGACCCAAAGGTCTTCCGGGTTCTTCTCAATTGGTGAATCGCTGCTATTTATAGTAAAATGGTGTGATTCTATACTACGATTAGGAGCTGTCTACATGCCTATTAGTTTCACTAAAACGGTTGTAAGTAACTTAAATAAAGAAATAGCTGACATTCACACCAAACAAAATAATGAAAAGAAAAGGGCAGAAAAGGCACTTTCCAAAATAAATCAATTAGAAAGAGATATGAAACTAAGTACTTCAGCTCACGACTTAAGCAGTAAAATGAGTCGGATAAGTAAACTAAAGGAAGATATCAAACAAAGCAATTCTTTACAAGCTGAATTATCTAAACAGTTGGCAATTAAAAGTGAAAAACTCAATCAGCAACTCCCTCCAAACAAGTAAAAACGGCAATGCTGTCCTTTGAGATATATTGCATGTACAAGAAATCGCACTTGAAATGGTGGATGGTACGCCATTTTAAAGTGCGATTTTCTTTGTGTCGTATTTTTTGTGATTCTTCACGAGAGATGCATCACTGTTTGGTGCTCCTCCGGAACAATTTAATGCATTCATTTACAATGAGTGGGACTAATCCTAATCCAATAACCAATAACCAATCCCCGAATGAAAGGAATTGCACCTTAAATGCTGAAGCAAATACGGGTATCGAAATCACCGCAAACTGTAGAAGTAATCCAATGATTATTGCCCCTACCAAGTACTTATTTGTAAACAATCCGACTTGAAATATATTCTTTGTTTCGCTTCTCATCGATAATGAATAGAACAATTGTGACGTTGCAAGTACAACAAAGGCCATCGTTCTCGCATAAGTCATGGCGTCCTCAGAAATGGAACTTGAGCCGAGGTTATATCCATATTCATACAATCCTAGGTAAAAGGCCAATATGGTTAATATTCCGATCAGTACACCACCGATCACGGCTTGCAGACCTGCACCTTTTGCAAAGAATCCTTCTTTAGGATCCCTTGGTTTCTTCTTCATCACATCTTTATCACCAGGATCAACTCCTAGGGCAATGGCAGGTAATGTATCCGTTACAAGGTTAACCCATAGAATCTGGGTAGGTAGCAGCGGTATAGGCCAAAAGAATAGGATCGAGGCCAGAATAGCAATAACTTCTCCAAGGTTACAGGATAGTAGGAAAATAACTGCCTTTCGAATATTTAAGTATATATTCCTACCTTCCCTAATCGCCTGTACGATGGTCGTGAAGTTATCATCTGTTAATATCATATCGCTTGCACTTTTGGATACATCGGTCCCGGTAATCCCCATAGCTACCCCAATATCAGCATATTTTAGGGATGATGCATCATTAACTCCGTCCCCCGTCATGGAGACGATGTTCCCTTGTGCCTTAAAGGCTTTAATAATTTTTACTTTGTGCTCAGGTGACACTCTGGCAAAAACTCTATAGTCATTGATTTGTTTCGCAAATGCTTCGTCTGACAGTTCATCAATTTCCGCACCTGTCATACTTTGCGTGATGGTATTTGCAATGCCAAGTTCTTTCGCAATAGCAAATGCAGTATTCTTATGATCTCCAGTGATCATCACCGAAGTAATTCCGGCAACTTTCGCTTCTCTTATTGAATCCTTCACTTCAAGTCTAGGCGGATCAATCATACCAACGAATCCAAGAAAGGTAAGATCTTGTTCCATTGCATTAGGATCAATGACTTGATCAGTATTCTTATAAGCGGTAGCAAGCACTCTTAAGGCATCGTTGGACATACCTTCTGCAGCAGCAAGATATTGAGACTTCATTTCTTGTGTCAGGGACACCACTTCACCATTCACTAATGCTGTGGTTGATATTTGTAATAGCTGATCAATAGCCCCCTTCGTATGAACGCGATAGCCCCCCGTTGAGGTTGCATTTAACGTAGACATTAGCTTTCGATCAGAATCAAAAGGCTTTTCGGAAACTCTTTTGAATTCTGCATCTAAAGATCGTTTAGATAAATGATTCTGATCACCGAATATGACTAAAGCTACTTCCGTTGGATCTCCGGTACTCTTTCCATGTTCGAAGGTAGCATCTGAACATAATACAAGAGCTTTAATCAACTCAACAGGAGGCTCTTCACTCTGAACTTCATGTGGAGATGTGTAATGCTTTACGACAGACATTTTATTTTGAGTAAGTGTACCTGTTTTATCAGAGCAAATGATATTCACTGAACCTAACGTTTCAACGGCCGGTAACTTTTTCACGATGGCATTAATCTTCGACATTCTTGTAACACCAAGCGCTAGCACAATCGCCACGATCGCAGCAAGACCTTCGGGAATAGCCGCAACCGCTAGACTAATTGCCGTCAATAACATTTCGAATAAGTCTCTTTTTTGGATCAGAGCAACAATAAGAATGAATACACAGATACCAATCGCAATATATCCTAAAGTCTTTCCTAGTTCCTCTAACTTTTTCTGAAGCGGGGTTAACTCCTTGTGATCTTCATCTAGAATTCTCGCTATTCTTCCCATTTCTGTATTCATAGCCGTTGCTACAGCAATGCCTTCGCCTCGCCCATAGGTAACCAGAGTAGACATAAATGCCATATTAGACTTATCACCTATAGGAATTTTGGAATTTGTAAGTAACGCATTCGCGTCTTTGTCTGATGGCACGGATTCGCCGGTTAACGCAGATTCCTCAATTTGCAGGTTGGCACTTTCTAGTAACCGCAAGTCAGCAGAGATAAATCTTCCCGCATCCAGAATAACGATATCACCTGGAACAATGTCCTCGGATGGTATTTCTCTCACTTCTCCGTCACGTCTGACAAGTGCTTTAGGGGTCGTCATTTGTTGCAGTGCCTCAATCGCTTTTTCCGCTTTGCTTTCTTGAATCACACCGATTACCGCATTTAGAATGACTACGGCAAAAATGATAATGGCATCTACAAATTCTCCAATCACTAATGTTACAACCGCTGCAGCTAGAAGAACATAAATCAACATATCTTTCATTTGCGCAAAGAATAGAGCTATCATGCTCTTTTTGGGTTTACCTTTTAGCTCATTAGGTCCATATTGCTCAAGTCTAGATTGGGCCTCAGACGTTGTCAGCCCCGTTGCTACGTTTACTTGAAGCTCTTGCAGCACATCTTCTTTTGACTTTGAGAACCACATTAGGAACACCTCTTGTATTTAGTTTAGAGCAATTCACATCATTTAAATATCGTTCCCCATATTAGATCCTACGTATACGGTGAGACGTATGTAGTCTTTCAATGATTTTTTAAAAAGGTCATTATTTTCGCCCATGCTGATTTTGTATTTTCAAAAGCTATAAAATGTTCCTCCACATGTTGATGATAAAATTCAAGTTCATCCAATATGCTTTCAAATTCCTTATTCCCAAAATAATCGCTTATTTTCGGTAGGACAACGGATAAGTCTTCTTTCATTTTCAACATTTCTGTTTCGTAAGTATCTCTTTGAGTGATATACAGCAAAAGCGGTTTATACCTTATCCAACCGATCGCCGCTCTTAAGAATCTTTTAGTAATCCCGCTTGAATCAACCCTCATCGCTTTTAATTGGTTTGGAAGTACACCAGATAGCAAATGCTGATAAGAGGAGAATCCATCATGGAAGGTATAACAGGGAACTTTTCTTATATTACACTCCGTAATGCATGTACTTAAAAAAGTGTCTTCACCTCTTGCTCCAGGTGGGTTATAGAATGGAAATAATGTATCAATTGTCTTCAGATTAAAACCCAAATTAGCACCCGATATAAATTTCATTCCATCGATTTCCTTAACAACTTTCTTGCGTTTACTATTCATTGTATCTAGATCAGCATAGGTCACTCCACCATTATTCATGATTTGTTTTACTGAATCCCAGTTAATAATATCGTTGCTTATCGATTCTATGAAGATTCTAAACTCGTCTTCAGAGAGCTTATCATTGAAATCCAAATAGGGTATTGGAGATATGTAACCACAATGATGCCCATGTGTCATATCCGCATTATTAATATTGCTAATATGTGTGGATAGAACCTCTTGCCCTTTCCAAACGAGGTTATCATTAATATTTAAATTAGCTACAGGGTATTCGTCATCATCAAGGAAAATAAGATAATCCATTTTGTTTTTCACTGCGAAGTACAGAACCGCATTTCTTTTCATCGCGTACCCTTCACCGAATATCAATTTAGCCTCTTTTAAATGAATTACTTTTTTATCAAGAAGATATTGCACTTCGTTTGCTATCGAGGAATTCCCTAAGTAATGTGCCGAATCGACCATATCCAACATGTCTTCGTCTATAATCTTGTAATCACTAACTTTTGTGCCTTTGTATTTTAAATCGTAAGCAACAAACAAGTGAAGGGCATTCTTCTTATGATCGACTATTTTGGATTCGTTCCAATCATCAATATATGCTTTCACAACATTTTTAAAATTTTTTCGTCCTGTTACGAAACCAACACCAACGTTAACCTTCTTCTTCTTTGATAATTTCATCTATATGAACTCCTTTATAAACCTATTCAATGTACCCATACATTATTTAATCAACCCAATTTAATATTTGTCTAATTACTCTTAATTAAACAAAATGCATGTTCCTCTAATCACATAATTTCATTACGTCAATTTATCCAATCATTTCTTTTAAGAAAAATAGCACAGTATAACACTATAGGAAGTCGTCTTACGTACTCATCCCTGCAAACTAAAAAACAGCAATGTCTAGGTTCATAAACATGAACTTTCACACCACTGTCTTTATGGATATTAGATAAGAAAAGCTGTTTCTTACTCCTTATTCATACTCTATAAAAGGATCAGGAATTTCAATCTGATAAGCCTCCGCATCACTAACCCCAACGGAAAGAGCAGCCATACCATTGTATAATCGTATAATTCCGCCGCTAAAAATAACATCTTGTAGATCTAATCGCTTCCCAGGACCTTTTGGAAAATCACTTCTTGTAGCAATAATCTTAATAGGTGTCGTCTCACAGGTAGCAGGGTTAATCGTGAAAACCATCGCATAATAGTGTTTGTTATCTAATCTATCAAAACAAGCTATATGCCCCAGAACCCCCACATGACCATTACTCAATAAATGTGCTTCGTTCGCACCGCCCCATTCTTCAGGAACAAATTGATTGTGAAGCACTTCTGCCTTAATAAAAGTCTGCTCATTGAGCTCATCAAGTGAGTCGATTATTGTAAATCCAATTTGTCCTCTTCCACCTTTTAATCCTTGAGGTCTTGTAAATACACCTACCCTACCATCGGTAAGCTCAATTAGGCGAATATCCTTCATCGTACCGGGTCCAGATGAGAAGTGGCATAAAGAATCAATTTGAAACCCACGATAGAATTGCGTAACCCATGATATAATTTTACCTGGATTTTTGGCAGAAGTGATTACTTCAACTCCACCGACAATTAATTCACCCTTAATGATTGTTGTACAAGGGTCCTGCAAATTATAGGTATGGGTGTGTTTACGAGGACTCCACACTTGATGATCACATGTAAAAAAGAAGACTTGAGAGAACTCACTATCCCGTTCCTCAACTCTTCCTAAGATCACTTCCTCCCCACCATACCGAAACGGGGCCGTTATATTATATACATCTCGATTTCCAACACCGGCGAACACTAGCTTCTCCACTGTCGTCTTGCGTGGCAACGCATAAAATGTCTCCAGAAGTTGCTTACATGTTTCCGGTAGTATTGGTTTCATTGTCATTGCCGTCCTCCTTATGATCGATTGATTCATCTATCGTCAGAACACATTCCTTGTGATCATCGATCCTAATAAGTTGTCCAGGCTGGACATTGAAATATAGACAAAGCTTTAACAACAAATCCCTAGGATACTGTACCATCTCATCTTTATACATACGACGTATAGAATCAAAGTGATAATTAACATCCTTTGCAAGTTTACGTATAGACAACTTAGGATCATGATTCTCCATAACCTCTTTCAAATGACTTCGTATGACTGACATACATCCACCTCCTGCATTAATATATATGGAAAATGATGGGTAGTCAATAAATTGACAAGAAAAAATGGTCATGTTATAGTGTGTCTAGGCCATAATTACTATTTTTTGTAAATAAATATAAAGTATTTCCTTTCAGAAATAAAGACCTCTTTATTTTCTTTTTTTTATCCAAAAATCATGAACCAATATGGAGGCTCTTATTATGAACGATAAAACCAGCAATCGGAACATCGTTTTTCTAGGAACAAGTTTACCTAGAGAATGCGGTATTGCTACATTTACACAAGATTTACTAGACCAACTCGAACACATTCAAGGCTTCAACAAACCTCGTATTATTGCCATCAACAACAATGAAACTTACCATTATCAGGATCAAGTTATAAAAGAGATTGATCAACACAATTTGTCTGACTATACAGATACAGCTGATTATCTCAACTTGTCTAATGTTGATCTTCTCGTTATCCAGCATGAATTCGGTATTTATGGCGGGGAAAGCGGGGAGTATCTAATTCCTTTCGTTGAGAGACTTACTATTCCATATATCGTTATATTTCATACCGTATTAACTAAACCTTCTGCCAAGCAGAGACAGATTATGAACCGAGTCGCTGAACTAAGTGCTCAAGTCGTAACGATGGCTCAATCCACAGTGCAGGATTTAACCTCCATTTATGGAATCGAAGCTGCAAAGGTCACTTTTATTCACCATGGCGTACCTTATGTCAAGACTGAATCCAGATCAACACTTAAAGAACAATATGGCTATGCTGATCGCAAAATTATATCCACATTTGGATTCCTCAGTCCTGGTAAAGGAATTGAATATGGTATAGAAGCCATGCGTGGCGTTGTTAAACAGCATCCGGATTCTCTATATATCATCTGGGGGAAAACACATCCTGTCGTCAAACAAGAAACAGGTGAGGTATATAGACAAAAGTTGTCCGATCTTGTGGACGAATATGACCTAAAGTCAAACGTTCACTTCGTCGACAAGCTTCTAACACAGAAAGAAGTCATTCAATCACTTGTCATGACGGACATCTACATGACTCCTTACTTAGGTAAGGATCAGGCCGTAAGTGGCACTTTGGCGTACGGCGTCGGATACGGAAGAGTTATAGTATCTACTCCTTATCGATATGCCGAAGAAATGCTAGCTGAAGGACGAGGGATGCTAGCAGACTTCCGCAATTCTGCCTCATTAGAAGCTTGTATCCTCCAATTATTGAATAATCCTACTACTATACAAGAAATGGAACATCGCACACATGAACTTGGAAAGACCATGATGTGGAGCGAAATCGCCAAAACCTATGCCACCATCTTTCAAGAAAAAATTATCATTTCAGAGCTAACCAAAATAAATGCTTTCGATGCCAAATTTGCCTAAGTAAAAGTTTTGCTAAAACAAAACTAAGTCTATGCTTACGATGCCAGTTTTGCTTAAGCAAAACTTAAGGAGTGATTTAATGCCAATACCCACCTTATTACAGTTCAAGTCCGACTATATAAGCAGAATAACCGATGATACAGGTATTTTTCAACATACCAAGTTCGGAGTTCCTGATCGTTCTAAAGGTTATACGACAGATGATAATGCACGGGCATTAATTGCAGCTGTATTATTGTACACAAATAATCAAGATTCAGACACACTCAACCTCATTCATACCTATATTTCATTCATTCATCACTCACAGAATGCGGATGGTAACTTCAGAAATTTCATGGATTATAACCGTTCATTCGTTGAGGAGAGTGGCTCAGAGGACTGCCAAGGACGCACGATATGGGCACTTGGATTTGCTCTTTCTCATTCTGCCTCTCTGCCAGATAATCTACTGAATACCTGTCGTTATTTAATTAATCAGGCATTACCGCATCTCAATGCACTGGGTTCTCCCCGTGCTAATGCCTATGCCATCATCGGTCTAAGTTACTTAATAGAAACACCTGATGCTTTAACTTATTCTTTTCCATATCCCCATACACCAAGTACTATCGAAGAAAAGGCTTTTCTACCTAAAGCATTCATCGTCGATCTGATCGAAAATATGGCAACCCGATTACACAATCAATATATTCGCAATAAGGGTACCGATTGGAATTGGTTCGAAGACAGCCTTACCTACGGAAACTCGATGCTACCATGGGCACTATTAAAAGCATTCAGCATTTCAGATAACATTCTTTTAAAGGAAACAGCTAAGGAAAGTCTGGACTTTCTAGCATCCAAGACCTTTTCTAAAGAAGGATATTATAAGCCTATTGGTAGCCATGGCTGGTTAATGCGTGATGGAACATCCGCTCCGTACGACGAACAACCCATTGAAGCATGTGAAATGCTCCTTGCGTGCAAGGAAGCAACTATAGTGCTTCAAGATCCTATCTATCTGAAACAAGCATCCTTATGTTATGAATGGTATCTGGGACATAATTCCTTACAAAAGTCTCTAATAGATCCTCAAACAGGGGCTTGTTATGATGGTATCCATTCGACTGGGTTGAACCTTAATCAAGGGTCGGAAAGTATCATATCCTTCTCTATTGCTCATTTGGTAATGAATCATGAATAAATTTGCTACAATCCTTGCAGGCGGGGGCGGAACCCGATTCTGGCCACTCTCTAGACAAGAAATTCCCAAACAACTTCTCAATATTAGTGGAAACGATATTATGTTAAACGATACGATCGAACGATTCAAAGGTATTATCCCTCAGGAAAATACAGTCATCGTTACGAATCGAACTCAAGCTGTATTGCTGGAAAGCATTATGCATAGTAGTGTATTGAAACATAACATCTTGATAGAACCTGTTGCTCGAAACACGGCAGCGAGTATACTATTCGCCGCATTATCTATAGAGAAATCCCACGGTGATTCTTTAATGGTCGTCTTGCCTTCCGATCATTATATAACGGATGAAGATCAATTCCGGCTTACATTAGATGAAGCCTGTACTGTCGCGATAGAAGCGGACAAGATCGTAACGATCGGTATTAAGCCGACTTTCCCTTCTACTGGCTACGGCTATATTGCTTTTGATAAAGATCCTATTGCTACTAGTCCTGTGGCAATTTACGAGGTAGCAGAATTTGTGGAGAAACCCAATTTCCAGAAAGCACAAGGGTATCTATCATCAGGTAACTATTTATGGAATAGTGGGATATTCATTTGGAAAACATCTGTTATTATTGATAACTTCAAGCGTTACCTCCCTCGACTATATAAGTCGATGCTCCCCATCAGCGAAGGATTGGGTACGGAACAAGAAGAAGACATCATTAATATGGTTTATCCGACACTTCAGAATATTTCGATTGATTATGGCATCCTTGAACGCTCCGATGAAGTTGTTGTTCTGTCTGGTCAGTTTGGTTGGAACGATATCGGCAGCTGGGATGCTCTTGGTGCAATCTTTCCTCCTGATGAATCGGGCAACATTATAAAAGCGAATCATATAGGCATAGATACACGTAATTCGATCATCTATGGAAACGGTAGACTCATCACGACTATAGGTATGGACGGCTTCATTGTTGCTGATACCCCGGATGCACTATTAATCTGTCCCAAGGAGAAAGCACAATCTGTCAAAGAAATCGTTGAACTGCTGAAGGAAAAAGGAATGACCAATTATATCTAGGTGGTCTACCAAGTAACAAAGAGATATGAATAAAACGACAAGAAAAAGACAGATCGAGTATCCTTCGATCTGTCTTTCTCTCATCATCCACTTATTTAACACTCACATACTTAATTATAGGACATCCAAAGGGTATCCCCGACGACCTGGAAATCCTGCTTATACCAAAAATTACGTGAAGTCGTTATAGGATATACGTACAATTTCTTATTAGGATATTTCACTTTTAGCCAATCCATAAAGAACGCCGCATAACCCTTACCTTCATAATCTTTCAACACATCCAATGCTTCTATGAAGATAATATCTGTCTTGTTTTTTATATCTATATAGAAATCTTTTTGCAGATATCTCTCATCATCACTGAAATAATTCTGTTCGGCCTTGTTAACTAACTGTTTGCCACTTATATATTCCCAAATCGCGGCATACCCAACCATATGATTACCATCTTCAATGATGTATAGCTCCTCAGGTAGTTCCGTGATATTCTTCTTACTCAATTCCCCGGAATGATATCCAGATGTTAAGTCACCTAGTATCGTTTGCATTTCTTGATCAAATGGCTTTGTAGTAATGGTAGGCATTTTCGATCTCCTTTGTGCTGTATATAGCATAGGTCTATTATCCTTAACCAATTACCTGCCGTCAATCTTTCAAGTTTTGCTTAAGATTGTAATTCATTGTTAAGGAGCATACATTCCATAAAAAGACCGCCACGCATAACAACCCGGTCATGACCTGAGGGTCTGCCGGGCTGCTTTGAAGCTTTTCATATCTACATTCTATTTATAAAAAGAAGGCTATCGAGACTTTCTCAGCAGGCATGCTGCGATTATCGCGGTTTCAATTTATTGCGTGTTTGTTCTTCACTCCCACCAATGCTTCATTTCACTGAATCCAACGTCCCATAGTTTAGCATTCCCGGATACGATAATCGTAAGTTCGTTTACCTTGTCCAAGGGTATGTTTAAAGGTTCTGCACCTTTTTGATTGTACTGAACTTTTAAGGTTCCAAAGTTTCCTCCATCCGCAAGTACAGTGACTTCTCCCTTGAGATCTCCCTTGTCTGGAATGCCATAATATGAATAAAACTTCACATCTGTCTTATTCCCTAAAATGTAGGTGTATGACTTGCTTTTAGCACCATCACTGTTATACACGTTCATTTTGGGTTCTATTTTCTTGCCTGATATGGTCAAACTAGGAAGATCTTCAGTCATAGGCATAGATCCATTTATTTCTTTCACCTCGTGTAATGATTGAATCGGGCCTTCTCTTTTGGCTACAACATAATTAATGGTTTCCGAAATCACGATTATTCCAACTAGAAGAACACCAATAGATAGGACCGAAGCAATAAGCTTTTTATAAGAAATGTTTGAAGAAAATCCGACTCTATAGGCGATATATCCTATTGCTGCACCTAGAGTATTGGATATCACATCAACTACATCAAAGCTGCCAAGATAAGTTAAAGCCTGCAGCGTTTCCAGAACGAGAATCGCCAAGATAAAGAAGGTTATAAACTTCCCAAAGCGGATTCGATACAATAGGGGAATGAGTACACCAAAAGGAATAAAAGCAACAATATTTCCAAGGTCAAATATCCATGAGGAGGTTAGTTCTGGGAATTGAAGCGGAACTCTCTCTGGGACAAGCATAAATGTGTATCCATTTACTCCGGCTGTATGATCCACTCTATTAAAAGCAAAGAAAATAAAATATAAGACAACAATTGTGTATAAGATGGTTCCTGTAAAGATGAGTTTCCGTGATTTCATTTCCATAAATGTCTCCTAATTATTATTTCACTATTGATTTTCGGTATATTACTGTTAATTGGCTATAATGGGTACTTTTATAATATGTTATTATTTCAGCTTCGCTACGCTTACCGCAACCTTCTCGATTTGTGCCTGATTCAAGGTATCATCTGGTGAGCTGATCGTCACGATTCGATCATCCAGCTTGAAGCCTAACATTGACGTATCATCAGGTGTATACCATTGCGCTTCGATGCCATTAGCGAGCTTAACTGATTTGCTATCGTAACCATCAGAGTAATCACGTGGTGAAACATTAACCTTCATGTGGTTAAATAAGAAAACTACGCCATCCCCTGCACCACTAACCTTCTGGAAAGCATCTCCCTTAGTCATTTGTTTGGGAACATACACGGTCTCAAAGGATTCAAAATTAGCATAAGCCTTCGTAATCTCTTTAACCTGTGCGTCGCTATACTTGACCTCTGATACCTCTATCCCTGATGTCGATGGACTGGTTCCGATCAGCACCTGTCCACTCTTCGTGTTATATTCCACAGGAACATTTAACGCATCTGCCACTGCCCGCACGGGAAGATAGGTCGTATTTTGATACGTGATTGGAGCTATTGGTTTTCCATTAAGATCTGTTGGATGATACGCAACGCCATTCACTTTAAACCCGATACTATGATTAAGATAGGCTGTGATCTTCTGCATATTGGTTCCTGCATAGACACCTACAGCACCAGATAAGGTCATTCCTAACACAACTAACGACACGATAGATTTTTTCATTTTACTCATATTCTTCATCCCCTATTCTTATTTAAAATCAATAACCTGTGTGACAATGAGCGATTCTTTGTCTTCAATAGTAATGCCAAGCCGTTTACCAGAAGGGCTCCAGGTCAATGGGTACTGCGGGTTATAAGATAGACCCATTGGTGAGTAGGATGGACCCATGGGCGATACCTTTCCTGAAGTAGAATCGAAGATATACACACCGTTCATTCCCTTCTTATCTGTCGTATACACGTCAAAAGCTAATTTAGATGAATCGGGTGCCCAAGCTAGGTAAGACATCATATCCCCATTCGCAATCAATAATTCTTGTGAATCCGTTGTTGTCGTATCGTAAATGAGTAACTTTGTTCCCATCTTCCCTTGTTCACTTGCCGTTGTGACTGCGATATGATGACCATCCGGGGATATTTCGAAATCCCAAACACCTTTTGCAAGTAAGGTAGGTTGACTCTTCCCCGATACAACCCTTTTTAAGTTATTTTTTGAATCTGTATAGTATATATGCCCACTACCCACTTGAAATCGAATAAATTGTTCAACAGCATCATCCTCAAGTGTCATTTCTGTAAAAGAACCATCCGTGGCAATCTGGCGGATATCCCCCCGTCCTTCCGTAGAACCAGCCGCGAGAATGTACGTATCGTTATCCAACCATCCGCCCATTTCCATATAGTTATCTCCTTTTACAGCAATACGTTTACCTGTGCTCACATTCGTAATGAAATTATCTGCTGTGTACTTATCCTTCCACTCCTGGATGAAGATGAAGGAACCGTCCGGTGAGATATCCTCCTTAACCGTAAATGGGTCTGACTGATTGTCCGTAACTTCTCGCTGCTCCTCAGTACTCAAGTCAACAATGGATGTTGTGTACGAATACTTCGGTTCTTCTGTGTTAGTTCCAGCTTTCAATATCTTCGTTGTATTAATTCTAACCTCATTGTCCGATAACCAAGCTTCAATATTAGAGCCTTCCAACCGATGAATCCGCTCTATAGTCAGTTCCTGATTATCTTGCTGTCCAGATCCCTTCACAACGGTAAGCGTTCGATCGCTTTCATCTGTTGGACTACCACCTGAACTAGTCTGCGTATCTGACCCAGACTGACTACTATCCGGCGACACAGGAGTAAGTTTCTCAGGGGATGACTGACAGGCAACTAAGGTAAGCACAAGCGTGACAACTGACATCAAGTTTACGATATGTTTCTTGTGATTACGTCTCATATAGAGCCTCCTAAATGATGAATTTGTTCGGGGAGCATGTAACTTAGAGGCCGTAGTCATCATGTTTTCCTTGCTCCATGTATCCCTGTTGACTACAGTATAATTTCTGGATATCTCGAAAAGATATCTGTCTTGTAACGAACTTGTAAACAATATCTCCCTTATATCAATCATCTATCATTTTTCGCCGAGAGGACTCCCACTTCTATAAGTGGTGAGGTGAATCGGCGACCTCCTGAATAATTCCACAAGATGTTCTTCCCTTCTTATATCTTAAGAGGTACAATAGGTTTAGAACATATGTTCGTATCATGTATCTGTAAGGGGGTGAAGCTTTGTCAGATTCAAAGTCAATGTACAGAACCTATCAAGTGTGGATTAAACCAGGTCATCGCATGTTTGCGTACCTCGATCAAGCATGTCAGGATGCCAAGAACCTGTATAACACAACCAACTTTTACATCCGACAGATCGTTACCGCTTTTGGGAAGAATGAGCCTCTTCAGCCGTTGCAATAGGAAGTTCTGGACACGCTGGCATCCCATATTGACGTCATGAACGAACGAAGAAGAGATAACAACCGTTCCCATCCGTTCAAGCTACCCTCGCAAGAGAGTCCTTTTGTTCACTATAACTTCTTGGATGCTTTGTTCAAAGTGATGAATCAAATCGATTATCGGGCGCTCCCAACGCAGTGCAGTCAGGGAATCATGAAGGTGGTGTTCCACAATTGGAATGCCTTCTTTGCCAGTATCAAGGACTACCGCCAGCATCCTGAGAAGTACAACGGCAAGCCACATATTCCAGGGTACGCTCGGAACAGGGTGAAGGAAGTCATATTCTCCAATCAGGATTGTATGATCAAAGAACGGAAATGTCTCAAGTTTCCAAAGACCAAGCTACAACTGAACATCGGCAAACTGGGCTATACTGACGGACAACTGATGCAAGTGCGTGTTGTCCCAAGCCATGGACAATACGTGGTTGAAATGATCTTCGCTTATCCTATGGAAAAGAAGGAAGCGGTACAAGAACACGTGCTAGCCATTGATCTTGGCGTCGACAATCTTGCAACCATCGTCACGACGACCGGAGCGAAACCGCTCATCGTGAAGGGCAAGATCGTTAAAGCTATCAATCAGTATTACAACAAGATGAAGGCGTACTATACCCGCATTCTTCGTCAGGGCAAGGAACTACGCGAAGGAGCGTACACGTCCAGACGATTAGAACAACTCCATTTGAAGCGCCACCGTAGGATCAAAGACATCTTCCACAAGGTGAGTCATCATATCGTTACGTTGGCAGTGGAGCATAACATCGGTACGATCGTCATCGGACATAACGATGGATGGAAGCAAGCGCCCGGGATCGGACGGCGAAACAATCAGTCCTTCAGTCATATTCCCCATCAGATGCTCATCAAGATGATCAAGTATAAGGCAGAAGAACAGGGAATAGTCGTTATCCTGACCGAAGAGGCGTATACCTCGAAAGCTAGCTTCCAAGATCTAGACCCATTGCCGACTTATGGCGAAAAGGGAACATGGACCTTCTCAGGCAAACGGATGTATCGCGGTCTGTATAAGAATTGTAAGGGCTTAGTACATGCCGATGTAAACGGCGCAGCCAATATTATGCGAAAAGTATTCCCAAACGTATCCGCCAAAGTAGCAAATGGGATAGAGGGGTTGGATGGTAACCAGACCATCAACGTGTCAACTCCACTGGTGTTAAGCATCCTGAATTAAGTTGGATGATACATCAGAAACCCCCACTTCAGCCAAAGCGATAGCGTTGGTAAGTGGCGGGAGTATTCATCTTAAGTTCTAACATGCATGATAATACAAACGAAGCCCAGACTAATGAGCGTCTGAGCTTTCTTTTAAATGCTGTTCAGCTATCAGAGGATTCATGGGTACAGTAATCTCAAACTTCGAGCCATGGATACTGGAATTAACGAGTCTGACCGAGCCATGTTGCTTCTCTGCCAGACTGCGTACGAGAGATAATCCCAGTCCTGTTCCACCATGCGCTCTAGATCGGTCACCACTGACCGTATAGAAAGGATCGAATATGCGACTCTGCACATCGTCTGGAATACCAATGCCGGTATCTAGTACTTCAATGACCATATGATCGTCACCGTTGACATTCTTCACCGAATGGTTTGAGAGCGTCACCGTTCCTCCAGGCTTATTATATTTTATAGCATTATCCAATAAATTAAGCACCATATGCATCACATTCTCTGGATCCACCCACGCTGTTCCTTCTGTTACATGAGTCTCTATGGCCACTTGATTTCTCCCTGCCTTCGCCTGCATACGGTCAGCCGCTTCTTGAAGAAGGGGACGCATTTGAACATGATCCACCTTTGTCTCGAAATCATAAATGTCCATCGAAGATAACTGAAGCGCCTTCTCTATAAGTTCATACAGCCGTTCCGCCTCTCTTCCGATCTGAATCCTAGCCTCTTCCAATAAAGACGGATCATCGTGGTACATCTCTAGAAGGTCAGCGTAAGCCAGTATCGAAGTGAGTGGTGTCTTTAACTCATGGCTAATATTACCGATAAACTGCTTCTGCTGCTGTTCCAGCTCCTGCAACCGTGCGATAGCATCCAGTAGCTTCAGCCTTTCTTCCGTAAGCTGGTTAACAGAAGAAGAGATGCTTCCGCTCATCTCATATATCCCTTCCGCAAGCTCCCCAAGCTCATCCCTCCTACGAACTGGGAGTGTATCGAGATACTTCCCTTCGCCTATCTGCTTAGCCGCTAGATTTAATCTTGCGATAACGTTCACCTGACGCCATACATAGATGTACCCAATGAGAAATCCAACTCCGAGAACGGCTACCCCCGCTACGATAAATAGATTCTGTATCCGCAAATAAAAGGCATTCTGTTCTGCAAGTGAAGCATGGAATTGTATCGTCCCAAGTCGCTCATTCGCTTGGTATAATGGGGCTAAATACAGGATTTGATCTCCTTCTGTTATGTAGGCCGATTGTCCTCTCGCCGTATATGCCAGGGCATCGCTAACATCTGTTCTAGGTTGAACTGGAAGTGAGGTGCCCGCGAATGAACCATTTGCTTGATAGAGAGTGATCGCCATGCCGCTCTGCGCACCCAGATCAACCGCAAGACGTTGACCGCTCTGTTGCATGAATAATTCTGGTGTTACTCGGGTTCCTGTCAAAAATTCTTGTCGTACTCTCAAGTTTGCCGTTGCTGCTTCATGAGCAAATGATTGTTCAAGGCGACTACGCTGATCCTCACGTATTCCTGCAAGAACGAGCGTGCTCAGCACAATTAGAACGGACGCTAAGAGTAAAGCTAGTAGTAAAGCTACCTTTCCCTTCAATCCAATACGTATTTTTCTCTTCATCAATAGGGAGACTCCGTGCTCTTATATCCAATGCCGTATACCGTCTGGATCACACCTTGGAGCTTCCCTAACTTCTTGCGTAATCGCTGCACGTGAATATCCACCGTTCGGGTTCCGCCAGCGAAATCCATATCCCATACTTGGTCTAGTAGTGCTTCTCTAGAATATACGCGCTCAGGATTACGCGCCAACAACACAAGCAGATCAAATTCCTTGGGTGTTAAGTCGAGTACTTGCCCTTCCATACGAACGGTACGACTGAACATTTCTATCGTAAGCCCTGCCAACTGGTACTGCCCTTGTGGGGAATGCTCAACAGATTGATTCACACGTCTACGTGATAACGCCTTTACTCGGGCGATGATTTCTCGCATATCGAAAGGTTTAGTCATATAATCATCAGCACCGAGCTCCAGCCCTAGCACCTTATCTACAATATCGTTCTTTACAGTTAACAAAAGAATGGCCGGACGGTGTCGGTCATCTAACTTCCGACAGACATCATATCCACTTAGCCGTGGCATCATCACATCAAGCACCATGACATCCGGCTTGAATGTATCTACACAATCCAGTGCTTCCTGACCATCTCCAGCTGTTTCCACCGTATAACCTTCTCTTCGAAGAGCATATGCCACGGCACTGGAAATACTAACTTCATCATCTACTACGAGTACCTTTGTCATGTATGTATAACTCCTTCCCATTTATTTTCGTCACACATATTACACTATATATTGAAGCATCCATGTATCTTATTAAAGAACCTTTTCCCATAAAAATACACCCCCTAGAACAATCAGCTACACCTTACGGGTCTCCAATGTCTGTTCTATGGGGGTGCAATTCATCTTACAATAATTGAGATTATTTACTTCTATTCTAGATCAACTTGTGAGCATACCATTTATCACCTTTGAATCGCCATGCAAAGACGAATCCACGAATAGCCCATTCAGCAACCATAGCAACCCATACACCCATAATACCCATATGAAACGTAATTCCTAAAATATAACCTAGAATGACGCGGAACAACCACATAGATAGTAAAGAAGAGATCGATGTGAATTTGGAGTCCCCAGCTGCACGTAATGCCGAAGGCATAATAAAGCTAAATGACCACAATAAAGGTTGAGCAATCGATATTAATAACGTCAGTGCAAAGATGGACGGAATAATATCGGCTGGTGGAGAGAACATTCCTACAATCAGCGGGAATAGCGGCAGTATTATGGCTGTTGCGACCAAGAAAAATGCTGTTGAAAGTCCAATAAAAGATTTAATGAATTTCCTTGCATCCTGAATATTTCTTCGGCCTATACATTGACCAACGACCGTTACAATGGAAATGCTAAGTGCATTTCCTCCGATTTGAAACAGTAGCGATATGGAACCACTAATGGCATTCACCGTCATCGCGATCGTTCCCAACTGCACAATAAACGTCTGGGTTAATAGTTTACCCCCATTAAAAAACATCTGTTCTGCAGCAAATGGAACCCCAATAAACATTATTTTTTTAAAAATGGAAAAATCAATACGCAGTGCATTTCTTAATTTAAATTGTAACGTCTGATTATACTTCGTTAAATAGATTAACGATGTAACCATTCCTAATACTCTTGCCAGAATCATAGAAATCACTAGTCCCATGACACCCATGTCGAATACCGTAATTAATAGGATATTTAAACACAGATAAGTAATATTCATAATTAACGATAATCCCAAACAGGCTTTCGTCTCCGCAACCCCTCTAAGAACACCACTCACAGCTTGAAAAATGGCAATGAAGGGATATGAGATACAACTACCGATCAGGAAGATCTTTGCATTGTGAAATACGTCAGCATCAGCATTACCAAATAGCAAGTTTAAGGTCGGTGTATGAAAAACAATAACGAAAGTACTGATTAGAACAGATAACATCGCAACAGCGGTTATAGCTTGCGAAGCCGCCTTGGATACCATTTTCTGATTCCCACTGCCTTTATATTGCGCAACAATGACGGTACCCCCAGTTGCGACAGCGACAAACACATTAATTAAGAAAATATTCAGCGAATCCACCATACTCACTGCACTAACAGCAGCAACCCCTGAGGAGCTGATCATCGCCGTATTCAGTAAGCTCATTAGAATGATAAATGCTTGGTCCACAAATATCGGAATGATGATCGCGATAATTTGCTTGTAATCAATGGAGTCGCCTGTAAAATACTTATTTAGTAAAAAAACTACCTTTTGGTTCATACTTTGGTTCATTTTATTCACTTTTATCACTTCTTTGTCAGAATTGTGTGCTACACATGGTTTATCAAACCACCGCTCATTATATCACTCTTAACCGAAGTGTACAGTGAATAACAAAAAAGAACACATTTAATTTAAAATGCACCCGTTCCCCGTTATGTTTAAAGTGTCATCGATCGTCCATGTTTTGCTAAATATTGTTCCTTTTCCTTATAATCGGACATCACACTACCAAGTCGTCTCCAGAATGACCGATCGTGGTTCATATGCGTCAGATGACATAGTTCATGGATAATCACATAATCGATCACTTCAAGTGGAGCCATGGCTAGAAGATAATTAAAAGTCAATTTCTTGTCTGAACTACAACTTCCCCATTTCGTTAAAGACTCTACAATTTCAATCGTTTTGGGCTTAACTCCTAGTTGATTTTGGTAGCTTTTTATTCTTTCCCCTACAATTTTCTTACAACTAGAGAAATAAAATTTCTTGAGATTCTTCTTGAGTTCCTCTTCCCCTAAACCATTCGTATCTATCAATTCATGAAGAAGACATTCTTTACCCAGATATAGAAACTTACCCTCATCCTGATATTCTTTGGGCTTATGGGTTTCTTGAACCGCTGCTATAAGATGTAATCTCTCTTGGATCCACTTACTTTGCTGTTTGATCGCTCTTATAATCGTCTCTTCATTTGTATCTCTTGGAACTTTAACCGTTATGAGTCCTAACGAATCGATATGCAAAGATATTTTAGTTCTAAGACCATATTGAACCTGATATTCTATTATATTTTTTCCAATTTCAATTTTCATAAGTACACCGTCATTTCTATAAAATCATTCTCAAACCTGACACCCGCTTGACATCCCTCGTACATTGATTATAATAGTGAAGCTTTGTGAACAATCATACAACATTTTAAATTAAAGATAATTGATAACAAGGAGTTATGATCATGTGGTTTATATTTGCTTTAATAACTGCTCTTGCTTGGGGAGGTGCTGACCTTTTTTATAAGAAAGGGACTGATAGCAACGATAGATTCAGCCATATTAAAATCGTCATCATCGTTGGTCTGGTCATGGGTATTCATGGCACAGCATATATGTTTATCCAGGGAATTACCTTCGATCCCATAGACTTAATCCGATACTTCCCTGTATCTGCACTGTATATCATATCCATGGCAATAGGCTATATTGGTCTCCGATATATTGACCTCTCCATTGCATCTCCCGTACAGAATTCTTCTGGAGCTGTAACAACTGTACTATTGTTCATCTTTTTCACGCATGAGTTGGGTATTGTTGAACTATTAGGTGTGGCTATTATCACCCTGGGCGTTGTCGGAATTGCTGTATTAGAGAAGCGTGCAGAACATGCTGCCCTCCGAGATAGCTCCACACAAATCGATAAGAAATATCAGATTGGCTTCATGGCCATAATGTTCCCAATTCTATATTGTATAATCGATGGACTTGGAACTTTCGCTGACGCGATCTATTTAGATGAACTTAGTCTGATCAGCGAAGACTCGGCCTTACTGGCTTATGAATTTACCTTTTTTATCTGTGCCGTATTTACATTTATATACCTCAAGTTCATCAAGAAAGAGCCGTTCAACGTATTCAAAGAAAGAGACAAAGGTTGCGCGGCTATTTTGGAGACAACCGGACAGTTCTTCTATGTGTTCGCTATGTCTAGTAACGCTATTATAGCAGCACCTCTCATTGCTTCATATAGCATATTCTCCATCATACTCTCGCGAATATTCCTCAAAGAAAGACTGAGCAAGGTGCAATACGGAGTTATTGTGGTCGTCATTCTAGGTATCGCATTGTTAGGTATTGCTGATGAGCTGTAATAGTTTCTACAATAGAAACAGTCCTAAGCAATTCAACTGCTTAGGACTGTTTTAGTTCGTTAAAGATGTAGTAAATTATTATCCGAAATCAAAATCAATTATCTAATTCGACACTCTGAATTTGTCCATCTGTGTTTACCTCCCACTCGATTTCAACACCTTTGTTCAACCCAAGCTTCTCATCATCTTCAATCACTACTTTATTAGGGATGTTCAAGGTTTGATGTCCTCCGTCTTCCACTTGAACGGTAACTTCATTTCCATTAACCGTTAGAATCATCCCTTCATATTCAAGATGTTGAATCACTATCTCATTGTTTGAATCGGTAATTGTAATTCGTTTACCACCATCTGTTAATAACTCCACCTTTTTATGAACACCATTTTTCAATGTCTCTTCTTTGACAACTTTTTTGATCTGCACACCTGTGGGAAGTCCCGCTGTTTCCGACCCGGTTACATCTGATTGTGAATTAGGTTGTTCTGTTGTGTTATTCTTATTGGATTCCGTTGGTGTTGGAGATTCTGCTGAAGGTGTTGATCTTTGCGATTCAGGTTCTGCCTTTGAACAGCCACTTAGTATCGTGAACATACAGATGAGGATTAGAAGTGATGCTTGAATGTGTCTCTGAAAATTCTTATTGTTGTGTACCATTACGTTACCTCCATGGAATTCATTTGTATTTACTACTACAATGTGAACATAGTTTCTACTTCTTTTCTTCTTTTATGCCTTCACATAATAAAAACGCTGAAGTCCATGAAGACATCAGCGTAATACCTTATCCATCTTTAAGTAATTTACATAAGAATCTCAGAAAGAGGCCTAGTAAACCAGTAATTGTGCTATTGCTTGGGTGTGTTCAGCATCATATATTGCTTATATAATTGCTCGAAAGTATCGTATCGTGCGACGTTTCTTCCTACCCTGTTGTATTCCTCCAAATAGTTATCCATAGCCTGCAGAAATTTTTCTTTAAATACAGGAAGATGATCTGCATCAAAATACTGCATTAAATCAATCTTTGTTGTTCCTATTGTTTTTGTCATTTCGTCAAAGTAATTTTGTGCACTCATAGCAACCTGGTAAACATAAGATTTATCATTTGTCTCCACACTGATGATCACCTTATTGCGGATATTACACCATAATTCCTCATAGGTGCCACGGAGATTATCATAGGTCGGTATAGGTTTTTCTTCAAATTGCTCATTCATTTTGTCATAAAGATCAACTACGCTTTTTAGGAGAACATATGATGTATTTCTTATTTCTTCAATTGTTTTAGCTTCGATCACATCCATATATATTCTTTCAAAATGATCGGGTTTATATGTATAAGTACATATTTCCTCCAACTGTCTCTTCATGCCCCGTTTAAAATAGGTATTATTCAAATGCGTCAGAGCATTTAACAGGTTGTATACCACTTCAGATGAAGCATATCTTATTGTTCCTAGATCATCCGAAAGTAATGTATTGGTATATTCCTGTTTTGCTATAGCTATACATTTGTTTGCTCTACTAATGCAGTCGCTCCCTATAGGTTTTGCCAATGCATCGAGTGCTCTCTGTTTATATTCATTAAACCTTTCCAAATATTCAGGCCTTGCACAATATAATATCTGTAAACCAATCAGACACGAAACCATTTCACTCTCAAGGTTCGCTTGATCCTCTATCCTTGTATCCCAAGGAGTACAATATATATCATATCCGACATCCTCCAGAATAAAACAGGAAGATATGCCCCAACCACGGTCAGTATTATTAATGATAATTAGATCAAGGTCGCTTTTTTCATGGAAATCTCCGGTACTAAATGAACCTGTAAGCCCAATGATTGCAATATCCTCTGGAAAATCTCTTTTTGCACGTTCAATAACCATACGAATAAGATTTTCATTTTTATTTATGATTGTTTGTCTAATCACGTCATCCATATTTATCTTCCTCTCCATCATATACCGCCTAAATTTTATTATATTAGCATCGTGATAGAATAGGTAGTCCGACTTCAATTATATTCAATCTCTACCACATAAAAGGGTCATCGGATCAAGCCCCAACAGAAAAATAAACAAGACGTACAGGAGCGTTCCTGGCGTCTTATTTTCATTCAAATCAAACTAAAATTGACATTCAATTTATATTATTGTAAGATATATCACAGTTGATCAAAGTACTTTAATTAAAGTACTATAAAAAAAGCGTCTAAGAGAAAGGAAATTCACATTGAAGTTTAAACAATTTTTGAAATCTAAAGGGGCCATTGGCTCTATGTTTATGGCAGTGTTCTATGCCGTAGCCATGCTTGGAATTTTCATCCCGGGATATGCAGCAATTCCAGGAAACATGGATGACTTAAAAATCGCAATCGTTAATGATGATGCCGGTGAATATGGAGCTCAGATTTCAAGTCAGCTTACAGAAAGCTTACCATTCAAAACGATAAAAACAGATGTTACAAATAATAAAGCAATGGATGAATTAGAGCATAATAAGTTAGCTTTAGTTGTTCATATTCCTGCAGAGTTCTCTGCCAATGTTCAAAGTGGCAAAGTATCCGCAGGTATTGATTTCACAGTCAACGAAGCTTCCGCCACAATGGTATCTTCATCGATGTCTTCCGTTGTATCACAAATTAACAATCAATTAAGCTCGAACTTCTCAGAGCAAACGGCACAAGGTATATTAAAGAACTTCAAGGTACCTGAAGAACAAGCCGCGGCTCTTGCTGCACAAATAGAAAACAGTTATGTTGGGAATTATGTAGTTATCAATGATGTTCCAGATGGCATGCATAACAACATGTTACCTATGTTCTTAACGATGGCAGCCTATACTGGTGCTATGATTGCATCATTGCAATTAGTTGGTTCATTTGTAGCATTCCGTGGAAAAGCAAGTAAGACAAAATTATTTGTTTACGTACAGTTAACAGCTCTTATTATCGCGGTAGTAGCAACAGTCTTCGCTATGGCTATTGCATTCTCTGTTGCAAATATAGACTTATCTATACTTCTGCCAGTCGCCGGTCAGCAAATTCTAATGTTTATGGCTGCATTTAACGTCTGCGCAATGATGGTCTTCTTAGCTGGTCAAGGGGGTATGGTTCTAAATATTCCAATCCTATTGATGCAAACACTTGCTAATGGTGCGACTATGCCTCGTGAGATGATGTATACACCATACGACTGGTTCGGCCGCATCACACCGATGTATTATTCTGTGCAAGCTTACTTGGCACAAATGTTTGGTTCGATCAGCCCAGCACCATTCTTATGGGGATTAGCAGCGGTATTCGTCGGTGCGATGCTGATCAACGTTGTAATCGTCCGGTTTGTTCATAAACCAATGGCTGTGACTAAAGAAACTACACAAACTATTGAAGAGAAAAACAAAGCTGAATTAACCGCCTAAGTTTGGTAATATGTAGTTAGCCAACAAATTAGGAGTGGGTTTGTGATGTCAATTCAAATTTATATCTTAAGTAAGTTAATGGATGAAGATAATTATCCGTATAAATTAAAAAAAGAACTATCTCATCCTATTCCATTTGATAAAATGGGTAATCTTACTGAAAGCAAACTGTATTATCACTTTGATTCACTCTCGAAACAAGGCTTAATTGAACAAGTTGAGATTATTAAAGAAGAACATCGTCCAGATAAGCAGGTATTTACCATTACTGATAAAGGACGTAAGCAACTCCCACTCAAAATATATCAGTTAATAGAGAGCTCAGAATCGATTTCAGATATGATTGTCGGTCTTATGAATCTCCGTTATGTTGAAACGGACAAAGTGATTCCGATTATCGAGAAGAAAATCGAACAGTCACGAAAGAAAACAGAGTATATGAATCAAATATACCATCAAATGGATGTAGATGATTCCATTCGTGAAGTTGTCGATTTCATGGATAGCTACTTTGGATCTCTAATCGAGCAATCCACCCACTGGTTGGAAACTCTATTAGAAAAGTTAAAAAATAAGACCATATAAAAGAAAGCCTTGGACTATTTAGTCCAAGGCTTTCTCTTTTTAACAACATGGCTATGTTAAATTATAATGTTGAGTTGTGACCCTAAGAAGACCTCCTGTGTCAAAAGGTGGTTAATTGGGCTATCGTCTCCCGTTGGCGTAATGGAAGATTGTATTTCAGTTGTAATTATTAATGCCGTTTCTATACTTAAAATTATTTTCTGTTATACACTCCTCATGTGTCGAATGCCTAGACATCCTAAGCCCTAACCTGCAATTTCAAGCTCGATTCTCTGCTTTACACTACTTGCGATACAGTTAACCGCGCTGTCTGTAACGGCAAGTTTATTAAAAAAAAACGGGGCTCCAAATCCGGCGCGCCCGTTAATTAATATTGATATTCGACTCAAGATTCCATATCTCGGAGTCTACTGAATGTTGAAGCTTGCAATAATTTTTTCGTATTCCTTCAAATCTTTAGCCTGATACCGAGTCTTATCGACAAAGAACAGCAGGGTTGCGAAATTGGTATCCTTTTGGATGAAGACCAACTTACCGACCGTGTCACTTGCCTCGTAATCAATCACCTGGGCTTCTGCTCCGTCGACCTTTGTGTTCGTTTGCTTGTTCACTTTGACGTACTTGAACGCATTCTTTAATGCCTGATTGACATACTTGTCCAAGCTCAAGCCTTCCTCTGACTCTAATCGGAAGTCCACTCCCATATAATAGTTGCTGTATAACATCCAATTATCAGTCATTACAGAGGGCCTCCAATTGCCGTTAATGACAATCTGGAAGAAGTTCGCGGTGTCCCGATCATCCAAATGCACGTACATGGGACCGCCGATGATTAATTTATTTGTCTTGTTGTCGAAAACGAGCTTCGAATTTAGACCGAAATAATCAGAAACGCTCTTAGCGGGCAAATATAAACTTCCATTGTACTGTAATGCTTTGACACCATCGATTTCCTGACCGTTCAATTCCACTTTGAGCGAAGGATTAAAGAGCGCCTTTACTTCCTTCCAAGCAGATCCTGCCCAGGCTCCGGTTACGTTGCCTAGCAAGAACACTACCACAATAAACCCCACCCAATATTTCTTGTTCATATACCTTCCCCCTACTATTCAACAATGTCCCAAGTTTACCATATATTAATTAATAAAAGGTGCAACAGAGAAAAAATGGTCCATTAGCTACTATTGAACTACTCATCACTAAAGTGACATGATTCCTAAGTACGGAAACCTAATGGCTTCTAATGGATTAGGCTATCCCCGTAATTCCTACGGTTAGAAATCTTATCGCTTCATTTTTAAGATTTAAGCTTGCGTTAATATCTCTATCGTGATGGCTTCCGCATTCTGAACAATCCCATTCACGTAATGCAAGATTCTTAACGGCTTTGTTTTGATATCCACAACTTGAACATAGCTGACTACTTGCAAAGTTCTTAGCTACGACTACAACCTGTTTTCCGTACCATTTTGCTTTGTATTCAAGCATCGTTCTGAATTGCGACCACGATACTTCACTGATTGCCTTGGCAAGACCACCATTCTTAAGCATGTTACTTATTGATAAATCTTCAATACCGATTACATCGTGGTTTTTGATGATTTCAGTAGAGATCTTATGTAAGTAGTCTGCTCTAGCATTGGTTATGTGTTCATGGATACGTGCGACTTTCTTCTTTTGCTTCTGATAGTTCTTAGCTTCAATAAGTGGACGTTTTTGCTTCAACGCTAACTCTTGTCTTCTAGAAAGAATACACTGTTCCTTTGCCAACTTAAACTCTAGTGTTCGAAAGAATTTAGGATTACCAAACACTGTACCATCAGACAGAATAGCAAAATCTTTAAGCCCCACATCTATTCCGACGTCTTTATTTGTTTTTGGAAGTGAATCTACATTTGTTTCCGCAAGTATAGATACAAAATATTTGTCAGAAGGGTTGCGTCTAATAGTAGCATTTAGAATGCGTCCTTCTACTTCTCCCGATTTCGCAAAGCGAACAAGTCCAAGTTTCGGTAACTTAATCTTGTTGTCCATAACAGCAATATTTCCGTTTGTAAAATTCGTTTGATAGGACTGAATAGGATTCTTTTTACTTTTAAACCTTGGAGCATCATTCTGATTCTTAAAGAATCGCTTATAAGAATCATCTAAGTTTCTTAAAGCGTTTTGCAAAGAGAACTTATCTGGTTCTTTTAGCCAATCTATTTCTTTTTTGAGATTTGTGAGTTCAGAAGAGCATGATGCATATGTCAATCCTTTGCCTGTTTCCTTGTATGTTTCATTCCACTTATTTAGGAAGTGGTTAAAAACAAATCTTGAACATCCTATCGTTTTAGCAATTAGAGTTTCTTGTGCTTTGTTAGGATAAATTCGGAACTTATAAGCTTTTTTAATTGACATAGCTTCACCTCACTTTCTGATTTTCGATGTATTCCCGGATCTGTGTTTCTGTATTCTAACTCACGACTAAAGTCACGAGTTTGCGAAAACTAATTCATCAAGCTGCATCAGGTGGTGTGCGAACCTAGGACTGCCGAGAATGACCATATCCTTCGATTTGACCAACATATTTACTATTCGATGACGTATTCTTATTTCCCTTGTTGTCTATATAAAGGAACCAAGCCAATCATTTTGCTATCCTTGACAGAGTAGCCCATATCGTATAGATTACGTCGTGAAGAACGAATTAATATTAAGCTATGAATGGTGGAGATAACGATGAGAATAACCAAAATAAAAGAGAATAATGTAGAAATAGCTGTTATAAGCGACAGTGAGATGCTGATAACAGATGTTCAGTCGGCGTTGGATTTGATAGCAACCGTAAATTATGAAGCTGGTTGTCATCGAATTATTATAAATAAGTCAGCCATATGTGACGACTTTTTCAACTTAAAAACGCGGCTTGCAGGTGAAATATTGCAAAAGTTTATTAACTATCACGTAAAGATTGCGATCATTGGCGACTTTTCTGAGTATTCAAGTAAGAATTTTAAAGACTTTATGTATGAGAGTAATAACGGGAAGGATCTATTTTTCATGTCTAATGAACAACAAGCTCTTCATAAATTGAGCATTAGTTAACTCTGATGATAAGGAGGCAGGTTCATGTCCGATGGATACAAGCGTTATGATGATGATCCGATGGTCCACATCCCAGGCGGGGAAATAGAATTAAGAGACGACCGAACTAAACGGATATGGACAACCGAAATAAGATCATTCCTTCTTTCGAAATATCAGGTAACAACGGAGATGTATTGTTCCATTACGAATAAATCACCTATTTCTATTGATGGATATCAGAAGCCCGTCGTAAATATTTCATGGAATGAGGCTATCTACTTATGCAATCTACTTTCTCAACAAGCTGGATTAACGGAGTGTTATTCTATAAGTAATGACAGTGAAGAAATTCTCTGTGATTGGGAAGCAACCGGTTATCGCATTCCTTCAGAAGCAGAGTGGCAGTATGCATGTAAAGCAGGAACCACAGGATATCGATACGGAGAAATAGAAAGAATCGCTTGGTACAAAGATAATTCAGAAGACAACATTCATGTGGTGGGACAAAAGGAACCTAATGCATGGGGTCTGTACGATATGTTAGGGAACGTTTGGGAATGGTGTTGGGATCTATATGACGAGAACGTATATGGTTCCTATCGAATATTTCGAGGTGGTAGCTGGGCTGAAGAGGAAAGAGGTTGTGGGGCTTCATGTCGTCGTCGCAGTCACCCATCGTTTGGGATCGATGACCTTGGATTCCGCCTTGCGCGGTCTTTGTAATGGGGTTGATTCTCAAACAAATGGTAAGTAAAATGTGAAAAAGCCTGAAATATCAGGCTTTACAAATAACATAACATGGACTTTTCGATCCAATACGTAAATATCGTATCAGGACTTTGATTTTCAACCTTTTTCATTTTTAAATACATGTCTATTCCATCCGAAACATCATGCCATAAATCAGTAAATACAAAATCATATGTCCCGGGAGTAATGTGTCTTTGAGCATATTCAAAAGCATCTGCTTTAATAATCGTAATCTTATGAGCATTCTGAAATTGTGGTAATACATATTTATTAAATAAGTAAATGACATCTTCATTCATTTCAACAACCGTAACGCTTTCCACATTCTCTTGTTCAGATACCATATACGCATAATAGCCAAGCCCAAGTCCAAAAGTAAGTACGTCACCAAATGCTTGATCGACCGCTTCTTTCATCGTTTCAATTTCATTCGGTGTAATCGTCATCCAGATTCTATCGTTTTCTAATACGGCTGGAAAACTGAATTCCGTATCAAAAAATCCGATTTGAGGAATTTGTCTCCCCTCTTCGGTTTGAATGATATCATTACACACAAAGCCTTCAAAAGGTTTATATTTCTCATATTTCAGTTCACTATGACCGATCTTAATCGTTGGGATCTTGATATTCTTATAGTATGGATTATCCTGATATTCATTGGCATCCAGTTGATGGACCATGTTGTTAAAATACTTGTTAAAGAAATCCTTATCCTTAACATTGTCCACAATATCTAGACCGAAAGCAGCCGCTAACATTAACTTAAAAGCATATTCAGAAGTTACTCCACTTTGGATCATCTCATTCATTTCTTCTTCGTTAATATAGTCCGGTGAATTATTCAAATAATGACTTAGTACCGTAAATAATTTGTAATTATCTTCTTTTATTTTATCTGGTAATCCTTTACTTCGTTCCATATGCTCACCTGTTTTTTGAATTTTCCCACTTCAATATTCAATACCCATGAATTATACGGTCATATGCTTCAAGAAGCAAAGTGAGGTTCGGCTCGTAGAACGATGTATTATGTGCGTCATACCTTTAACCGTCTTTCAAAAGTCTTCGGAATGAGTAGTAGTATGACAATCCCCACAATAACCGTGACTGCAATGGATAGGTTCAGATATAGAATAGGCGTATCCAATATATCATATGCCTTATAATTCTTAATCAAATTACTGCTTGCCATGATGCTGGTAGGAAGTAATGGGATTACCTTTCCAATAACTCCAGGGAGCGAGATGAACGGTAGAATGACCAACGTCATGGCCAATCCAAAACTGCTTAAGCTGTTCTTGAATGCTGCGGAAATAAGCGCCGTCCATAACAATAGTCCGCAAGCACCCATTAAAGCTATTACATATTGCAGGAAAAATGCCTGAAGTATTGTCAATGCGTAAGGGCTCTCCCTAAGGTAGCTGCTGAGTGGAGCGTTCCAACCAACAAATCCATTTGGCATACAACTTACGATGACACATATCCCATAGAAAGCAGTGACCCAACCAAACGTAAAAATAAATCCTGCGATTAATTTGGCAGCGACAACACTTCGCCTACCATATCTACTGGATAGAATAAGCGAATCCATTCTGTAGCTTGCTTCTCCTGAATACAGCGGAGCTAGTGCCAACACCATAACAAGACCGATAAACAAAATGCTAGGACTAGATAATTCCGAGATAAAATAAAATAGCTCTCTCCAATTCATTGTCACGTAGAAACCAGGAAGATCGATCTTCTCCATCATAGTGAGCTTTTTACTAATATTTTTGTAGTCATAGGATTCCGTTATGTGTTGAGACTCCAAATGCTCCTTCTGTACTCTTAGATCCTTTAAGCGATCATTAAATAGACTCGATTGATAAGCAGCTACAGCATAATTTTGCTGTATAATTCGCTCTAATTTCTCTTCTTTGCTCCCTTTGGTGTCTTCAGCTCGCTCCATTTCCAAAGTTGGTGCATATTTCTTGGCTAGAGCATCTTGAATCGGACCCTCATGAGCAGCAATAAGATCTGGTCTCTCCTTTTGAACAGCCATAATACTATTCATTCCCGGTGCTGGAGCCGTTTCCACGAAGAAAAATATCGTTATAGCGACACACGCTGCCATGGCAAACCAAACTCTACGAACCATAATCTTGCGCAGCTCAAACATGATTAAACGTTTCATTTGGATATAATCCCCTCTTTAGAACGGAAATAATGCATATACACATCTTCAAGGCACGGAGTTACTTGAACAGCACCCTCGCATGGCGCTTCCTTACTGACAACTCGCAGTTCTAACTCAGAATCAAGTTGCTGCATATTAACCACATCTCCCCTTTCCTCTATTTGTGCTAGCCGTCGTCTGGGAACAATCGCTTGCCATACTTCCCCTCGCAATTCGGCTGTTAATTCGTTAATTGTGCCCTGGCGTAGCAGTTTACCCTGTCCCATCAGTAGTACCTGCTTGGCAATATGATCGACGTCAGGAACGATATGTGTTGATAAAATAACGATTCGGTCACTTGATATTTCCGATATCATATTTCTAAATCGTACACGCTCCATGGGATCAAGTCCGACCGTTGGTTCGTCTAATATAAGAATCTGCGGGTTATTAAGCAAAGCTTGGGCGATCCCAAGTCTACGTTTCATACCGCCTGAATATTTGCCGCATTTTTTATCCAACTCTCCAGACAGATTAAGTGTTTGAGCGAGTACCTCCATTCGATTACTTGCTTCTTGTTTAGTAAGCCCTTTAAGAGCCGCTATATAATATAAAAAATCACGTGCAGTAAAGTGATTGTACATGCCCAATTCCTGAGGTAAGTAACCAAGCTGCGCACGATATTGTTCACCCATCGCATCCTTGTCCTGCCCATTTAGCAATACTTGTCCATGAGTCGGCGTAAGTACGTCGGCCACAATGCGCATCAGTGTCGTTTTTCCCGTTCCGTTAGGTCCCAACAGACCATAAATGCCAGGCGTCATGGAGATTGAGATGTTCTTTAAAACACGCTTTTTTTTGAAACTGTGTACGATATTGTGTAACTCAAGCTCCACTTAAAAAACCTCCCCTTTTTAGATATCTTCCATTCATAATTATCGTCACCACCAGCATGGCCATCGTTACAATTGCAAATATCGAGAGCCTAATTAAATCAATAGAAGCTGTCCATCTGATAGCCGACTCGCTCGAAAACAGGATCAGCCAAAAGATAGGGAGTAGAACCAGCACGGTGGCTAACTGCCCAAAGCTACGAATACGGGCGGATAGCATTAGAGCAATAGCTGCATTCATAAGGGTGGGTGTACACCATAGCAGGGCGACTCGCATCAGAACTTCCCCACCCCATGCTGGGAAAATAACAGCGATAACGGTGATATTAAGCAGTAAAGCCACCATACCGATGAACAACAGTCGGGCTTGCATGTACCAGTGTATCGGGATGCGGAGACTTCGCGAGAGTTCCCCCATACCACACAGGGTATGTCTAGCCGTATTAGCGATGACGACTAACAGGGGAATACAGCCTGCAACGGGTAGAATGAGAATCGCTGGAACCAGCTCACTGACACTCAGAATGAGGAAACCTATCACAAACATTAACACGCCCAACACAACGTCCCTCCACAATCCCTGGGAAACAATTATTTTAGCCTTCTGAGCCAGTTTTAGATGAGATGGTTCGACGGGTGAAGGAAGCAAACGCTTAGACTTACGCCAATTTGACATAGCTTCTTCAACAAAACCTTTAGGTAGTGGATACTCAGGCATTAGCTGTATATGTCTTACTAACGTCTCGACAGTATCTTCTGACAGCTCGTCCTGTGAATTAAGATCTAGGTCGTCCCTATGATTATAAGTACGCTTCATTTCAATTTTCCTTTCTTGTAGGAATGAGATGATGACCTATCTTCAGCAGATTGGCTCAGCATATCACGCAGTTTAATTAACGAACGCCGTACCCGCGACTTTACCGTCGATTCGGATTCTGCTGTTACAGTAGCAATCTCCGTAAACGTAAGATCACTTTTATATCGTAAAAGCAGCGCATTACGTTGCTCATATGGTAGCGATTGAATAGCTGTGTAAACCTGTCTAATCTCTTCTTTCATAAGCACACCATCGAGAAAATCTCCATTCGCAGGAATGTGATCCATTAAGTTCTCGGTTAGCCCCGCCTGTCTGGTAGCCTTACTGCGTAAGTGATCAATACAGATATGGTGAGCAATGGTAAGCAGCCATGTTCGGAAACTACCTTGCTCTTCCTGAAAGGTATCTAACTTAAGCCAAGCCCTTTCGTACGTCATTTGTGATAAGTCCCAAGCTAAATCAGCATCAAACACCTTCCATCGCACAAAACGATAAATATCATCGTAGGTATGACGAATCAACAACTCGACTGCCGCCTCATTACCTTCCTTTGCCTGACGAACCCATTTGTCTTCTTTGATTTCTCCTCCCCCTCTCTTTCTACATATAATTACGAAATTTATCCTTTAATAGATGCACATGTCATTATTTCAAAATGTTCAAATGATTGTAACAAGAAAATTTCACCATAATCGATACTTGATCGTTCGATAATGTTATAATCACTTTGATTTATTCACTCTTTTCAGGCAAGAGTGTAACACAATAAGAAATAGGTGATCAGATGTTCGAACTGAAATGGCTATGGCAGAACTTAGAGGGAAATCGAACGCGATACATTCTGGCGCTCTGCCTCTCGGTAGTGGGCTCAAGTCTCACGATCGTGAATCCTTACATCAGTCAGCGCATTGTCGACACGTTTATAGCTGGTGACAATGCCCTGCAGAATCTTACACAAGAACGGCAATTATTAATTATGCTCTGCCTGGGCATGATTGGATTTTCTTTACTGCGTACAGGACTAGCTTATTTTACGACCATGCAGTACGAGAAATCCTCGCAAAATATGATGTACAATATCCGTATCAATATGTACAACAAGATTCAGGGACAGGACAGGGGATATTACGATCATAACCGCACTGGTGATCTCATGACGAAGATGACAGGTGATCTGGACATGGTCCGTCACTCTATGGCGTGGATTTTCAAAACGATCATTGAATCGTTAACGATCTTCATAGCCGCCGTTATCTATTTTCTAACCATAGATGCTGAGCTAACGCTGTGGATGCTTATTTTGTCACCTCCTATTTTTATTGTTGCTTACATATTCGCCAAACGTGTCCGTCCCATGTATATTGACCTACGCGAGCGGCTGTCCCAACTTAATACGACTACTCAGGAGAATATTTCAGGCAACCGTGTAGTCAAGGCATTTGCCCGCGAGGAATTCGAGATACAGAAATTCACAGAGAAGAATGTCAACTATTCCACGGCTAACAAAAAGGCTGCCCTTGTTTGGCTTGATTATTTTCCTTATCTGGAATCCTTTGCACAAGGCTTCAACGTCATTCTTATGTTAGCCGGTGGGTTGTTCCTTATGGAGGGTCGGATCACTTTTGGTGAGTTCATGGCCTTCTCGTCACTGATCTGGGCCATATCCAACCCGATGCGCAACATCGGTATTATTATCAACGACATTCAGCGCTTTTTTGCGAGCTTATCCAAAATCATTGACATCTATTACGCCCGGCCTAACATTGTAAACGAGCATACATCCGTAGACAAACGCCGTTACGAAGGACGTATTGAGTTCGATCATGTCCACTTCAAATATGACAGCGCAATCGTACTGGACGATGTTAGTTTTACCGTTGAACCCGGTGAAACCATCGCAATCATGGGCTCGACGGGATCGGGCAAGACGACAATCATCAACCTGATCCCTCGTTTCTACGATGTAGCCGAAGGGCGTGTACTCGTAGATGGCGTTGATGTGCGAGAGCTGGAACTTGATGAGCTTCGAGGTAATATCGGTATGGCAACCCAAGATGTCCTCTTATTCTCCGATACTATCGACGGAAATATCGCCTATGGCGATCCCGATCTTTCAGAAGAAGATGCGATAGGCTATGCCGAGCTTGCAGCCGCACACGACTTCATCACCAAGATGCCTGAAGGTTATGATACCGTTGTCGGGGAACGTGGTGTCGGTCTTTCTGGAGGTCAAAAACAACGTATAGCATTGGCACGAGCCTTAGCAGTTCATCGTCCCATCCTGATTCTGGATGATACAACCTCTGCTGTAGATAATGAGACAGAGGAACACATTCAGAAAAGTCTACGCGAGCTAGATTATCCTTGCACGAAGATCATTATCGCACAGCGGGTGTCTACCACTTCACAAGCTGACCGTATTCTCATTTTGGATAATGGGAAGCTGATTGAAGAAGGCACACATGCCGAACTGCTTGCGAAACGAGGCTATTACTATGAAGTATTCAAACTGCAGAACGAGGGTATTGGAAGGCAGGTGATTGCAAATGGCAAGGAATAAATTCGACGTCGATGAAAATCTTGAATCGCCGTTTAATATCAAACACTTCCGACGTGCGATGGTATATATCAAACGAAAGAAAACACCAATGATTGTAGCGTTTGTGCTTAGTGCACTTTCTGCGGCCATTTCACTCTCAGCTCCGCTTATCATGCAGCATGTGGTCGACGTGACCATTCCGGCAAAAGCGAAGCTTGCATTACTGGGCTGGTCCGCACTGATGCTTGTGGCCATTGTTGTCAGCGTTTATCTGGCTACCATACGATCACGTATCATGACAAGTGTCGGGCAAGATATTATATTCGACATCCGCACGGATTTGTTCAAGCACCTGCAGAACTTACCTTTTAAATATTATGACGACCGGCCGCAGGGTAAGATCCTCATCCGGGTCGTGAACTACGTTAACTCTGTTTCAGATGTACTGTCCAACGGTATTATTAACTTTATTCTAGAAATCGTGAATTTGCTCTTTATCGCGGTTTTTATGTTTGCGGTCGATGTCCGGCTCTCATTCGTCATCCTTGCAGGATTGCCCGTGTTCCTAGGCATCATGCTGCTGATCAAAACCAAACAGCGCCGAGCATGGCAGGCTGTGTCTAACAAAAACTCCAACCTAAATGCTTATTTGCAAGAGAGCATCAGCGGCATCGGAGTGACGCAAATGTTCTCCCGGGAACAACGCAATGAGGGGATTTTCACACGTCTCGCAGGCGGTTTCCGCACGGAGTGGATGAAGGCTCTACGTTACAACATGCTTATCCCCTTCTCCGTCGACAACTTGTCTACTATCGTTACATCGATGATTTTCCTTGTGGGTCTCTTGACACTCAGTCCTGAGGGTATGACACTTGGTGTCATTCTAGCTATGAGTAGCTATGCTGCCCGCTTCTGGCAGCCGATTCTGAATCTCTCGAGCTTATACAATAACTTCATCAACGCCGTTGCCTATCTTGAGCGTATCTTTGAAACGCTAGATGAGCCAGTTACTGTCAGCGATATTCCGGATGCTAAGGCGCTTCCTTCTGTATCCGGCCATATTACCTTTGATAACGTAACCTTCGCTTATGACCCGGGACTCAATATCCTGGAGAATATCACCTTCCATGTCAAAGCAGGAGAAAGTATAGCCCTTGTAGGACCAACAGGTGCAGGTAAAACGACAGTCGTCAATCTAATCTCACGCTTCTATAATATTTCTAGTGGTAAGATTCTTATCGACGGACAGGATATCTCGCAGGTTACACTGAAATCTCTTCGTAGCCAAATGGGAATTATGCTACAGGACAGCTTCATATTCTCCGGCACCATCTTGGACAATATCCGTTATGGCAAACTGGATGCCACCGAAGCAGAAGTCATCGCTGCTGCAAAAACCGTTTGTGCCGACGAATTCATCCGTGAATTCGATCAGGGCTACCTGACAGAGGTCAACGAGCGTGGCTCCAAGCTATCTCAAGGACAGCGACAGCTCATTTCGTTCGCTAGAACGCTTTTGGCTGATCCTCGTATTCTTATCTTGGACGAAGCAACTTCTTCGATTGATGCGAAGACCGAACGCTTGCTTCAGAAGGGCTTGAATGAGTTGCTTAAGGGACGTACCTCGTTCATTATTGCTCATCGCCTGTCCACCGTGAAGAACTGCGACCGCATTATGTATGTGTCCAACAAAGGCATTGCAGAAAGTGGCTCACACGATGAGCTTATCGCACAACGTGGCCTTTATCACCGGCTCTACACGGCGCAGAAGATGGAAGCTTAATCAGCTACTTCGAACGTATTCCATTTTTATTTTCAGGCATCCATTTCACACTCTATTTGTGCGAAGGATGTCTTTTTTTCGTATAACAAAAGTATAGATAACCACCCATCTCTTAGGCTAATTTCATACATATCCATTTACGATATCGCTATAAATTGAAGCCAAAAAATAGCGAATTAAAATAAAGGTAACCCCGAAGATGGTTATTCAACCGCCTTCAAGATTACCCAAAATGTACTACTTACTCTATTTATTTTGTTTTTGTATAAACACATACGTACTATCATTCGATAGCTCATCCGAGAAGCTGAAATCAAACCCGTCGAAGCCTTTAATATCCTCCACAGACGTGATCTGGCGTTCGGCCATATAGCGTACCATTTCCCCTCTGGCCATCTTGACCAGGGTAGCTCTCTCAACTACCTTGCCATCAATTTCCTGCCCGAATACACAGCTAATCATTCGAACGTTTCCACCAACATATGGAGAGATGCACTTGCTGTACTCCTTAGAGGCCAGATTCAGAATGATGTCAGTCTCTGAAAATAGCTGATCCGCTAGTTTTCTATTCCAGAACTCGTAGATATTGGCGAAACTAGGTCCGCTAAGCTTAGCCTGCATCTCCAGTCTGTATGGAACAACGCCGTCAAATGGCTGAACGATTCCATAGAACCCGGACAATATCCGTAAATGTTGCTGAAGATATTCCAGCTCTTCTGTTTGAAGGATCCCAGGTGCCATGTACTGGTACTGGATCCCCTCATAAGAAAAAATAGCCGGTGTAAGGTTCCTCATGACATCCATGTCCCGAATCCGTTCCGCATTCAGCGTGGCGATGGCATCATTGCATTTCCATAACGATTTGGCTTCTTCATAATTCAACTTTTGTAATAAGGCCAGAAGAGTCTGCGTTTCACTAATAAATTGCGGCATCTGGCGGCAATCGAAAATATCTGTGTCCCTTTTCATCTTCTTGGCAGGCGAAATAATAATTCTCATGATGCACCCTTTTCTTACCCCCGCGGGGAATTAAGTATACCCTTATCCTATCACACTTAATCAACGCAGGCTTGGGGTAAGTTCGTGAAATTTGTTGACTGCCGCCGCTTCGTACGTTTGGACCACCTATTGACAAAACAGGTTTACTACAATAAACTCGCATTAAGGTCTACTGCAATAAACTTATGATGTGAGGTGAAATAAATGGAGCCCTATAAACTATTTGATGCAGAATATAAATTTGTATCTCTCATTTGGGATCATGAACCTATTAATTCAACAGAGCTTGTTAAACTTTGTCTCGAGAAATTAGGCTGGAAAAAGTCGACTACTTATACCGTTTTAAGAAAGCTGTGTGAGCGGGGTATTGTGCAAAATCAAGATGCTATAGTATCCACTCTTATTAAGCGTGAAGAAGCACAAAGGTATGAGAGTGAAGCCTTAATAGAAAAAGCCTTTGATGGTTCATTACCGCAATTTCTAACTGCCTTCTTAGGAAAAAATAAAATTACTGAACAAGAAGCAGAACAGTTGAAACGTATTATTGAGGAGGCGACTAAATGACCACGTTATTTATCGCTATACTAAATATGAGCATTACCGCAAGTTATGTAGCGCTCGCTGTTATTATGATAAGGTTACTCCTAAAGAAGGTACCCAAGGTGTTCTCCTATTCATTATGGCTGGCTGTCCTTATAAGACTTGTATTCCCTTCTAGTTTTAATTCTGCGTTTAGCTTTCTAAGCTTTCTGAAGCCTACTACTCAAGCAAATAGTGGAACAATGGAGTATATCCCTTTTAATATCGGCTTGATGCAAACTCCTGCGGTTGATCTCGGTTCTAGCGGAATAAATCAACTTGTGAATTCACCTCTTCCACCTGCATCCCCCTATACTAGTATTAATCCCATGCAAATCACTATGGAGATTGCCGGATTCATTTGGGGTATTGGGGTGGTAATGCTACTTATCTATTGCGTTATCTCTTACTTAAAAGTCATAAATAATGTACGCACCGCAACCCTTGTAAGAGCAGGCATTTTTGAAACCGACAGGATTAGCACACCCTTTGTATGTGGATTTATTAAGCCTAAAATATATGTTCCGATCGGTCTAAGTGATGATGAGCTTTCTTATATTCTGGCGCATGAGCAAACACATATTCAAAGACTGGATTATCTAATTAAACCTTTTTCGTTTCTAGTGTTAATTGTTCACTGGTTCAATCCGCTAATGTGGATTTGCTTTGCATTCATGAGTAGGGATATGGAAATGTCTTGCGATGAAAATGTAATTAGAAAAATGGGCAGTGAGGTAAAGGGTGGCTATTCCAAATCTCTTCTTACACTATCCGTTACCAAACGTGGTTTAATCTCTGGGAGTCCGCTTGCTTTCGGAGAGAGCCATGTTCAAGCAAGAATTAAAAATGTCCTAAACTATAAAAAACCAGGGTTTTCTGTTCTCATAGCAACTTGCATAGCAACCCTCATATTTATAATGGGATTTACGGCCAACCCTGCGAACAAACAAGATTTATCGGAGAGCACGATTAATGAGTTAGCAACAGTTTGGGCAAATGCACTTATAACTCGTGACGGGGAACCCCGCTATGAAATGATGTCTACAAACATGAAGGAACAATTCAAGCAAGAACAGATCATTAGAAGCGGGGAGCATTGGAATTTCAACATCGGTGTTTCTAGCCCCTGGGTCGTCGACTTTGAAATTAGAATTGACGGCAATAGTGCGGGTATTACTTATTTGACGCAAACTAGCGAGCCTGCTTCCTACAAAACAGAGGAAATACTCACCATTGGCGAAGAAAATGGTGAACCTATCGTGACTAACTATAAAACGGTCTATGAAGACCAATTAATTAAATCAGGAAGTAGCGATTAACCTACCTTTCGGTAATTTACCGGAGGGGGCTTATAAACGCAATCCATAATAAAAAGCCCTGTAGAAACTCTACAGAGCTTAATAGCGACCAATCGCTGTTCAGGTGCCCCATGGGGCAATTTTTCTATAACGTACTACGCCGTAGTTCATAGAAATACTGCACAATGGGATGTTTTAACTTCATCTTCTCGGTCATGTTTAGAATTCGCTTTTTGCCAACTCGTCTGTCCACTAAAGCTAGAATATTCAATAAGATATCATTACACTCTATGCTTTCCTCTATTGGAGTGGATAAATACTTGGTAGCGACAACGGTAAAATTTGATTTACTTAATGATGACTGTGCTGACAAAAGCTCCTTGGCATGTTCTGATATTTTCCGACTTCTTGCCATTACTATTAGACGATCCTCCGGAACTTTTCCATGGGTATCTATTCTAAGGTCTTCAATTTCTTCATTGTTGATCGGAATTTGGATATCTGGATCATTCTTAATCTCCAGTTCCGTCTGATACCATCTGATTAAGGTAGTTATATCACTCATATTAAGAACGTTCTTTTTATCTACCGCAATATAACAAGTGCCTGCTTTGTCGGGTGAATAGCGGTAACTGGTTGCTCGGTATTCGACCCTTCCATGTAACGCTGGACAGAGGAAACTCTCCAGTTGTTGCTTCAATTTGCTCCAGGACATATATCCTCCTAAGTATTCATTATCATCTAAGTATACTATCATCCCTCTTAATATAAAAATAGAGGAAAAGGCTTGATGGATCTGGTTTGCCCCCAGATTCATTCATCACAATCCTCACATTGATCTCGTCTTTGTTCTATTTTATTTTATTTTGACAGGCTGATCTTGAACACTGCTCCTGCATTGCCGCCTAAGACCATCAATCCACCTTCTGGTAGAATGACTGAATCACTATTACTTGCCATAGTGAAATTCACAATCTCTCCCTCTTTATTATAAACAGCATATCCTCCACCTTTTGGAATATTGACTGTCATTTTCTTATTGGCTGATTTCCCATCAATTTTATACCATACAGCATGACCATCAGAAGGTAAGGTAGAAATCGATAATTTCCCTCCGTAGAGTGGCTTCACAGCATCCTCGCTTATATAAGATAGTCCATCAATTGTTAAATACTCCGTCTGGTTCAATGTATGAAAATTTAAATCAAAGGCATCTCTCCCGTTCATCATAGGGATTTCCACTGCATTTACAGCTTTATTCTCATCAACAACCTTAGTCCCATTTGCGTATCCTTGATTCTTATCAAGAGATATATTTTTGATTAATATCGCTGGTGCTAGATAAAATATAGAAGTGATTTTCTCATCTAACGCATAATAACTTTTTCCGTTTCTTTTTTCCCATACCTTTTCTGTTGTTTGGTTTAGAGGATTGGCATCTAGCTTTTGATAATCATAAGCGACCATAACCATTTGACCTACTCCAGGAAAATTCACATGCGCGTTAACTTTTAAATATGTTTTCCCATTGGTTTGTTTGTCGAAGCTTACTACTACACTGCCATCGCTGCTCTCGAATTTCCCATCGCCAGCATACACATATTGTTGCGGTGGTATTAGCCCTTCTAGCTCTGGTAAAGCCATCTCCCCATGTTTGATTTCTATATTTATGGTTGAACCCACTGTACCGTATAATCCAGAATAGCTAAGCAAATCGGATGGCATTTCCACCTTTGTTGCAGGTTCAAATGTTTTGTCAGGTAGGATGTCTTTAATCATCCCTTTATCTTTCAAGTATTCCAATAGAACATTAGATGCAAATATCGTATTGTAGAGTGAACTCCCACCTGATGAGAGCACAGCTACAGAAATATTATATTCGGGTATGGCAGTCACAGCAGCGTGATACATGACTGTATCCCCACCTTTGGATAACACCGTTATTCCATAATCATCAAATGGTGCCAAATTAACAGCGTCCCAGCCAAGGCCATAATTAAAACTGTTGGACTCCTCAGATACCCACACTCCATTTTTATATTCATGACTTTGCATAGACTTTGCTGACTTTTCAGATAAAATATCAGTCCGTTTACCTATTAACACCTCGGAAAATAAACTTAATTCTTCTGCAGTTGAGTATAGGCCACCTGCCCCAATGACATTGGCATTCTCAACGGGTAAAGCTTGATCCATTGTAGGAAAATACGTTTTTGCGAGCCTTTGTCTATCAAAATTGTCGAGTGGCGTCTTAGTACCACTTAAATTCATTGGGGTACTTATATGGGTTTCAAGGAATTTGGTGTAGCTTAACCCACTTACACGTTCAACCAATATTTCTAGCAGCTGAAATCCATCATTACAGTAAACGGAATATTCTCCCGGTTTGGATTTCAAGCTTTCTGATTGTAATCTTACTAATAATTCATCATGGTTCTTGGTATCATTATCATCGAATAACATACTATTTCCGTAGTGAGTACCGTAAAGTCCAGACGAATGATTCATTAACATACGCGGCGTAATTTCTTTATATCGTTCATCCAACATTTTAAAATCCTTAATATACGTTGTGAGTGGTTGATCTATATCAACTTCATTCGTATCCACTAGCATCATCGTTGCAGCCGTTACATACATCTTGCTTACGGAGCCTATCCCGAACATCGTGTCTTTGGTTATTGGAGCCTTGGTAGCCTTATCGTATACACCAGCGCTATCTGATAGAGCAATCGATCCATTATCATTGATGGCATATTGCACCCCACTAACTCCATAATTGGACACGATCTCCGAAGCCATACTTTGAACCCTCTCTTTTATTGGAGCCTGTTGATCTTGAGCAAAAACGGGGGTCATCGGTAATATAAAAAGCATGGTAGTCATGAATACTGAAATGATCTTCTTCATTGTCAATTCCTCCTTCTATTTATTATTGCTAAATGAATCATACGATGAGCGAGGATGATATAGATTCAAAACACCCTGAAACGAAAAAAACAATCCCTAAACAACAGGATGTTTAGGGATTGTTCGTATGAAAAGGAAGTACAACCATATTGTGAAACACTTTATTTTTTGTTTCGATGGCCATATTCCCACCATACTTGTCGCAGATCCTAGCTATATTGATTAAGCCAATCCCATGATATTCCGGGTTGGTCTTTTGGCTTTGCAAATGCGTAACGCCATTCTCCATATGATTAAGAATGTGAATGAATAACGCAGACTCATCTGAATGTATTTTGATAAGCATATACCGATCTTCAGCACTGCGTACTTTCTTAGAGGCTTCTATAGCGTTATCCAACATATTACCCAAAGCGACACATAAGTCATAACGGTCCATATGAACTTCCTGCGAATATAAGCTAAGTTTCGTATCTATTCTTATGCCGTTGGCTTCTCCAATAGTAAGCGTATTCGTAACAAGGGCATCGATGACCAAGTTACCCGTATTAACTCTATGGTAGGCACCTTCAACTTTGTTCAACGTAACCTTAATATGCTCCATTGCTGCTGCCAATTCATCTCGCTTAATACACTCTTCAATATACAGAAAATGTTGATTCGTATCATGAATAATTCTTTTCATAGATTTGAAGCTGTGAACTGTTTTTTCATAGTTAGCATCTTGATAGTCCATCTGTTGTTGCAATTGGGCATTCTCATGCATGAATTGATATTTATCAGCGATATTATCAAAAATATAAACGATGAGAACATTAATAAAAAGAGATCCAATAATCGAAATGAAATAATAGATATTCTTCTCACTGTAATACGTTAGAACATTCAGCTGGTATATACTTATGATCGGGACAATTATGAATAGAATGTAGTAACGATAATGGAAAGAAAAGCTTCGACGTTTGGCAATGAGACGTATAATCTGAATAACAACAAACATGAGAATACAGCTTAGAAAGACAGACTTTGTATATGCCAATTCGTCTTGCCCATGAACGGGCTCAAAGTTGCTTATATCTAAGGAATCTACCGCATAAAAAATATAAAGAGATATAAAATTAACGATAGACATTAACACACCATAAAGTATAGCGAAAATGATTTTTGCTTTTATTTCTACTTGATAAGATTGCGCTAAACTAAATATCATAAGCAATGCTAGAATCGAGGATAAGATAGCAGACATAGGCACAGCTAAATATACAACAACAAGTATACCTGTAATAACGAAGTAACCGAATCTTTTAGGCTTTCTAGCAGACTTATCAAAGACCGAGTTAAAGAATAAATTGATTTGAAAACCGATAACAAGTGCAATACAAAAGACAATGGGCAAATTAGTCTGAATCATCTCAAGTGACCTTCATTATCATAAATTTTGTATAAAAGTCTTTGACCTCTTTCATTTTAGAACGGCCTATAGGAAACTCCATGCCATTTGACATCAGTACAGCTCCACTAGCGAATTTCCTAACATGAACAAGATTAATAATAATGGACCGATGAATTTGCAAAAAATTATATTCTTTTAAGGCTTGAACATAATCGGAGATCATGCCTTTGCTTTCATAGGTCTGATTCGTTGTGATCACATTTAACTTGCTCTTTATGGTGAGACTTTTGGCTACTTCAATACCAATGATGTCATCATATCTCAGAACCACTTCTTCATACGCTGACTTGATGATCATAAATTTCTTATCAAGTGCTTGGAAATACTGACACAGCTTTATTATTTTTTCCTCTAAGATATGGGGTTCAATCGGTTTGATTAAATACTGAAATGTGATTACGTCAAAGCTTTCCACCATATATTCAGGGTAACTTGTTAAAAAAATAATTTGTTCATTCAGCTTATTTAAATCCCTTATTCTTCGAGCGGTTTGAATCCCGTTAATACCATTCATTTCAATATCCAATATGAAGATATGGAATGGAGGTTCATGATTCTCATAATGAGACACTAACTGCTCCCCCGAGTCGAATAACTCCATTTCAAAATTTATATTTGTCTTAATAGATAACGTAATCAGCATGCTCTTTACTAGGTTTCTCTGTTTTTCCTCATCATCAACAATAGCCACTCTATACATAAATAACATACACCTCATTTTCCATCACATCGACTATGGGACTATATTCCAGTATACATTCTTTTCAATCTTTATGAACCAAACTGGACTCAACTGCACATTCCAATCCCTAAAATGCAAAAAAAGAGGATTTGGATGAATGGATCTGGGTTTGTCCCATATCCATTCATCCAAATCCCCAAATTTACAAATCTATAATGTCTCTGTACTGAGCGTAAATCCTTCGATTACGGCATCTTCGTCGATCTCAATCATAATGCATCGTTTCCCTTGATAATTCACCTGTCTCACATACTTTAAATCCTGCGGGCTAACCGAAATGGAGGCTACCTTGGTATCGATCTTAATCGATTTTGACGTAAACTTCGGCATCACGCTACTTGCCTTCATTTCATAGTTCCTATCGTCGATGATCGTTTGAAATGCGAGTTCCACTTTTTCCGGAGTCACGTTCTCAACGCCACTTACCGTTAGCACGCGTTCTACATCTTTAAAATCCAACATTGGAGGTTCTTCCTTATCTGCGTTGCTCTCGATGACCTGGTAGATTTCCTCGTATACTTGCGCGATAGTGGATACGTCGAGTTGTTCACCCACCACTTCCTTCACGATCTCTTCGAAGATAGCTCTCTCTTCCAGTACTGTCACGGATCTCTCGGCATTCAACACCTGTTCAATGAAGTTCGGATCTGGAAAATTCGATTTGGCCGTACAATATAGAATGCGGCTCACGTCGGAATAGTTGTCCGTCACGCTCGGGTAAAAGAATCCTTGCTCGGGCGAACTTAATTTGATAATCGGATCTACAATGACGTTGTATTTGAATTCCCGCTCCACATAATCAAACAAGAGCGTTTTCCGTTGCTGTTCGGTGGAATTGACGCTGCATAGAATGAACGGATGCGCAGACACTTCGTCATTGCCACTCTCTTCTGATTCTTCATTTCTACCCTTGGTCGGCCGGAAGTACTGTCCATGAACGAACGTGACTACCATATCTTTTTCGTACTTGGTGTCCACCAACATTTTATCCACCAACAGCAACATCAGGTCCTTCCATTCTTCTGGATCGCCTGTCGTCAATGCTTGGTGAAGTATCACGCGCGATGGGTCCTCAGCTTCCTCATGAAACTTCAACTCGAACAACTTCTGATCCAAATCGCCAGTCAGTAGTTTTTTGAAATTGGCCATATGAAGCTCCTGCTTCTCTCTGTCTACCAGAGCAAACGCCTGACGTTCCCAATGATAGACCTCGCTGCTGTCCTTCATAATATACACGTTGAGAATATTGTGAATATCCATCATATCGTGATCCAGCTTAAACTGCTTGCGTATGTGCGCGACTTCTTTTTTGTTCATGATTTGTTAGACAACTCCTAAGAGGTGGATTGGGTCTTACCAGTATAAACGATATATATAACCTTCGCTAGAAAGGCTATTTCACCTTGGTTACCACGCTTCCTGCACCGATCCAAACATTTCTACCGATATGAATCGGTATATTGAACTGGGTTACAGTCTCGCGCAACTCAGGCAGAATGGATGACCTCCAGTCGCAATCGAAGTCTTGCTTTATTCCATCCTAGCACTTTCTCTCCATTATTTTACAACAAAACCGCACTCAAAACCCATAATCCACAAAAAGACTGTCGACAAGTTCCTTCGACAATCTGAGGGAGGGAATCACTTCCTACTTTACTTCATTTACTATTACTTACCCCAATATTGCTGGGCAATACGTTGTCCTTGTTTAATTTTTGCCCACTGTTCATCTTCCGTTAATTCATTGCCGCCATCACAAGATGCAAAACCGCATTGATGAGACAGTAATAATCTATCCTTATTAATAATCTTCGATGCTTCATCAAGCATTCTAACTACACGAGCCTCGTCATCAAGCGTATTGGTTTTAGAAGACAACAATCCAAGTACAATTTCTGTTTCAGGCTTATCTTTGAATACCGCAAGTGCCTCAAGTGAGCCTGCACGTTCATCATCCCATTCAAGGAAAAAGCGATCGTATTTAAGCTGCTTCAAGAACAGATTCGAAATTTTGGCATAGGAACCACCACCCATATTACGGGAATCGTAGTTACCACGACAATTATGCGTCCACATTTTCAAACCTAAGCTATGACCGTAATCAATTATGGTATTGTTAATATCAATAAATTCTGTAGCAAGAGACTGTACTTCCTCTTGATTGATACTCTCACCCGTATATGGAGAGTTCGGGTTATCATCTGCAAATAGCTCCCATAAGCAATCGTCGAATTGAAGGATTCTCCCTCCAGCAACTGCAAATTCTTCGACAAACTCTTTATAAGCCTTAACAAGACCGTTTTTAAGCTCTTGTTTATCCTTATAAACAGCATCTTTGCCACCAATATTATCTGACCATGATAACTCACCATAAATATGTGAAGGAGAAGCTACGCACAGCTTGGTTTCACGGTCACCAGCAGCGGCTTGAAGTTCTTTATACACATGAATAAAATGATGGTTTTTCCCACTCAATTCACCTGTAATGCGCAAACCAATATCTTTTCGAGTCTCATATTTGGAAGTTCCATCGGTATCTCTGAAGAAATATCCATGATCCGCTATATAGCGTCTAATTCCTTGGAAGCCCCAGACAAAGTCCAGATGCCACATCGATTTGGAATATTCTCCATCCGTAAGAATAGACAAATCATTGTTAATTTCTTTATCGACTATAGCCTGAATCGCCTCAGATTCACATTGCTCATACCCCTGAATATTATCGTAAAAGGGATAATTGATATCATCACGATGTTCAATTTGATGCTTATATTCTAATAAATTCGACGGTCGCAACAGGCTACCTACGATTTGAAATCTATTACACATGATAAATCCTCCTCCATTTAACAACTGTCTTTTTGTAATGTTTTGATTCTAGCATGGAGGAGTACGAACGGCGTAACACTTAAAAGTAATATCTAGTTATAGCTAAAAGCTATAACTGCTATCTGAGATTACGAGATAGCTATAATAGCTTTCTTAAAGGATCACTTATCGTCCGATATTAATCAATATGGTTTGCTTCAAAATCATCAAGTAATGTACGTACTTCATCCGTAGATTTCGCGTTCATCAATTGAATTCTTAATTCGTTTGCGCCTCGGAAACCTTTGACATATATTTTGAAGAAGCGATTAATCGCTGTAACTGAACGTGGCAATTCTTCTTGGTATTGATCTTGAAGATCGAGATGCAATCTTAGGAGATCGAGGTACTCCTTACTACTATGCTCTGTTGGTTCTTTTTCAAAGGCAAACGGATTTTTAAAAATACCGCGCCCAATCATCACGCCATCCACACCATACTTTTCAACAAGTTCTAGACCCGTTTGGCGATCGGGAATATCTCCATTTATGGTGAGCAACGTATGCGGTGCTACAAGATCACGTAACTTTTTGACCTCAGATATTAATTCCCAGTGTGCATCGACTAGGCTCATTTCTTTTCTTGTACGTAAATGGATAGAGAGATTCGCAATATCCTGTTTTAATATATGTGTTAGCCATTCTTTCCACTCGTCTAATTCCGTGTACCCAAGTCTTGTTTTCACACTTACAGGCAGTCCTCCCGCCTTGGCTGCTTCGATCAACTCTGCAGCAATCTCTGGGCGAAGGATAAGGCCACTTCCCTTACCTCTCATGGCCACATTGGGTACAGGGCACCCCATATTAATATCGATGCCTTTAAAGCCAAGATCTGCCATACCAATACTCATTTGACGGAAATTCTCAGGATTGTCCCCCCAAATATGTGCAACCATTGGCTGTTCATCTTCAGTAAAAAGCAAACGCCCGCGCATACTTTTTTGTCCCTCAGGATGGCAATAACTATCCGAATTCGTAAACTCTGTAAAGAATACATCAGGTTTACCTGCTGCACTCACGACATGTCGAAAAACAACATCCGTCACATCTTCCATTGGTGCTAGTACAAAAAATGGTCTAGGTAAATCCATCCAAAAATTTTCTTTCATATATAAATTCAATTCCTCTCATTACAGGTAAATAAAAATAATTAAATCATTATTAAAGTATAACCTAGCTTTGTTATATTATCTTCATCCAATGTCTTCTTTAAGTATATTTTTATCAATCAATCACTTTCTTCTAAATCGACAGTTCCTTTACCTACCCACCCTAAGTGTGCTTGTCTCCATGTTCATTGTATGTGACTAGATTGTCACTATGGAGTCACTTGATAGTCATGTTAGAGGCATATACTGATTTCATTAGCACAACTTATATGGGTGATAACACATAAAATATTGATTCATACGAAGGAGACGTTTTTTTTGGAGAAATCAAAGAGAACTCAAAAGAGAACTCAAAAGAGATTTACTGTGAGTTTGTTGGTTATATACTTGTTAGCACTAACATGGATCATATTGTTTAAAATGACTTTTTCGTTTCAAGAATTGCCTAATTTAAGAGGCATTAATTTAATCCCATTTGCCGGTTCAGCTATTGTTAACAATCGGATTAATTTTGGAGAGATTATTAATAATATTCTTATTTTTATCCCATTCGGAATATATATAAGTATGTTGAAGCCAGATTCGACATTTATAAAAAAAATTACTCCTATAGCAAGTGTAAGTTTATTGTTTGAAGTAATCCAGTTCATATTTGCGATTGGTGCTACCGATATGACCGATTTCATAGGAAATACGCTAGGTGGGATTATCGGAATTGGGGTTTACTTCATACTGTGCAACATATTTAAAAGTGATACAAAGACTAAGAGAATTGTAAATATATTAGCTTCGATTGGTACAGCTATTTTTATAGTATTATTTTCATTGATTTTTATAGTTAATCGTTGATCATTTCTCATAATCTTTTTTTAAAATACTATATATTTCTAAGTCGACAATCACTTTACCTGCCCATAGTGTTGCTTGTCTCATCCGATAAATAGTAGCGAATCGTCACAGTGTTTACCTTTTGATTAAAGTCGATGGCTTCAATAATTCCAAGTAATTGATCGGTTTTAGGGTTGGCAAATATCCCCCACTTAACCCTTGACCTTTTATTATAATCTCATGGCTATGTTTATTTTATGCCAAACTAAATAAAAGGGGCTATCCCAAAGCAAGCCGCAATGGACCAAAGACACCAAATAGCATATTAACCCACCTTGACCTGCTATTTTTCTTGCATCTTGCATCAATATTTTTTTAGGGAAATCTGCACCTCTGTAGAAGATTTATCTACTTTTGAGACTGCCTCTTCCTCTTCTGGCGCTTTTTTCACGCCATCAGGCACCGTGGTTGCAGAGCTGGAAGCGAAGCAAAAAGCCCAATGGAACGCCAGCGCTTTTCCGGTGGTCGCTTGGGCTTTAACGGGTGATGGGGTATCGTGACCTTAATAGCGAATGATATTTTTATTACTATTGCCTGTTGTGGAAAAAGGCTTGATTACATTTTTCAATTTAACAGTTCCCACCTTATTATTAGTAACCCCGTTTACTTCATATATTATTTCAATATTAATTTCATCATCAGATCGAACTTTTACATCTCGAATTAAATTTCTAAAGGTGTAGATTATCTTACCATTGAAAGCATCGGGTAAAGTAAATGGATCATCCGCTTGATTATTCGACAAAATCATTTTTCCATCAATAGATATATTGTAGGCAACACTTGAAAACCGCTTGTTTTCCCCAATAATTTCTAAATAGTGATCAGAAACATACACAGAGTTAGAGGCTGGATAAACTATAAATTCGATGTCCTTTATTCGAAAGTCAGTTGTTTCAATAGTGAAGCTATAGACTTTCGGATCTTGACGAAGTAGAAATTGTTGATACGAAAGAATGATAATAGTCGTGATTAGAATAAGACATAATGATGTTAACGCTAAATTTCTTCTAAACATACTTTCTCTCCTTTTAATCACATTTATCTCAGACTACTTGTGAAAGTTAGGGAGACATATAGATGTCTCCCACTGAATTATATGAATTTCCTCAATATGGGAGTTTTGAATCTACATACAATTTCCCTCTTATTGCAGCGAGCCAAAGAGAACAAGTGGTTCCAATAGAAGTATTAATTCCATTTCCTTCCCAAGAAAGATTAAGATCAGTTTTTGCAAACCAGTAGGAACGAGCCAAAGCAGATCTTGATTTTTCTAAGTCCTCATCCGATCTTACTATTTCTGTGGAAGGGGTCCCAGTGACTCCAAACCCCGAAGCGTTTGCACCATATAATTTAAAGTTTGATTTATATCCATTCCCTTCGAAAGTCAAGAGGAAGTCTGCGTATACATAGGTACTTGCTGTACCAATGGTTTTTGTGCATTTGAAATCCCAATATGTAGTTCCATATTGATCTGTTGAGCTTCCAAATGGTTGTATCATTCCAGGATCCTTACTTGTCGTTCCAACCTCCGTACCTACATAGATGAATGAACCATCAGGGAAACGATAATATTTATCCTGATCACAACGCATCCCATAATTCACTATTTTTAACTTTTTCCTTAAGCAGAACCTGTTTTTCTTGTGGTACAAGATTGTCTGCAAAAAATTGATCTAAGTCAATACCACGCACTCCATTAACATCGGTAGATTGAACATCGCTAGCACTAACAACGTAAATAACAGCACAATAGTCAATAAAAAAACTGCTCCTTTTTTGAACACTTTCATTATACTACCTCCTGTATTGTGTTTTGTACTAGTACGTGAAAAGAATAACAAATAACTTAGGATGTGATATATAATATAAGTCGCAATTTGACATAAAAGGAATATATAAAAAAATTCCATTATCAGCTAAAATCTTGTCTCAACTAAAAAACTGATAATTTTTCCTCTCTAATATATAGAGTATGTCTAGTCGTAAAAGTGAGAAGCAACGTACATAACAAAAAAAATATATCGAATTTCATACAGATAGTTGTCAACTTCATCTTTCGTTTTTCACTTTTTCATTCAAAACGACACATAAACTTTCTAGTGAAAACTTGATAACACCAAGGGCCACAACTAAAACAGGACTCCAACACAGTGAAGTCCTGTTTATAACTAGCTATAAATAATTTTTCTTACTGTATCAAATGCTGGTCCGTAAACATCTGACAGTTTATCAATAGACTCTCCCATTTTATATTGTTCTTTTATATTGTTCTTTTATATTATTATTACGCTTTGCATAATATTTTCTGGAGCCGCTCTTTTCTCCCCAGTTCTTCTGCAGACCGTTATTAGGAATATAAATCATTTCACCTTTTATATAGTTTTGGATTTCTACTAATAATTTTTCCGGTAGTACTTCTGCTGCATTTATATATTTCATAATTATCTACTCTTTAGCTTTATTTAGCATTTGCTTCTAAATAAAGTCTATATAAATCCATTCAATCAATTTCTCTTTGCTGTACGTTATTTCACTTACTTAGACATGATTTAGAAAAAGAACGCTTGGTATTCTAAGCGTTCCGTATGATTATCGATTTACGGCTGAATGTCAGGAAAGCTTGATTTGCGATTCACCCATTTGCCATTTGTAAAATCGGGGATGGCAACCGGTTGTCCTCCCATGGCAATTGAATCCTCGGATAGTGTTGTAATACTCATCCAAGCGGCCATGTCATACACGTCCAGAGGTGTGTTTGTTCCATTCCTTACTGCATCGAAGAACTCTACAAACTCTAGCCAATCCATGCCTCCATGACCGCCTTGAACACCATCACTTAGAAACTTCCGCCAGATCGGATGCTCATACTGCTCCCGGAATGCTTCTACATTACCCCATTGCTCTTTCCAGTTAAAATGATTCTCATCATGCTGCCCGTCAATAAATATCGACTGATTCTCCTCGATATACATCCCCTTGGTTCCTCTGACCGTGAATCCTCTGGAATAATATCTTGGCAATGTTGTATCCAGTGTTATGGTGATGGTTTCCCCGCGTGCGCATTTGATAATCGTCGTTACAATATCCCCCTGCATAAAGTCTGTATGCAAAAGCTCCTTATCATCCGGCTTCTTTTCTGCAATGTACTCTTGCATTCCTTTTCCTTTAGAAGCCATTGAAACGAGAGAGACCATACGATTGCCTCGATTGATATTGAAAATTTGGGCAATGGGACCGAGCTCATGAGTAGGATAATTCTCACCGTTTCGATGAATATAATTGTCCAGCCGATAATGGCGGTTCTCCTTACCATACGCAATCTCGCTTCTCAAATCATGATGATATCCACCAGAGGCATGTACGATTTCACCAAACACACCTTGCTTTACCATGTTAAGAACCATAAGCTCTTCTCTTCCATAACAACAATTTTCCATGATCATGCAAGGCACTTTCGTTCTTTCATAGGCTTCAACCAGCTTCCAGCATTCCTGGATGGAAGCGGCTCCGCCTACTTCACTTGCCACATATTTACCCGCTTCCATGGAAGCGATAGCTATATGGGTATGATCACTCCAGGAAGCACTAACGACTACCGCTTCAATCTCTGCGATCGCCAACAGTTCCCCGTATTGTTGCGTAACGAACGGACGACTGCCACCAGTGCTTTCGACTTTGGCCGCTGCAGCTTCACAACGATCTTCATATAGATCACACACGGCAAGAACTTCAACATCTTTCATTCTCAAAATAATTTCATCCAATAATCCCATTCCACGATTGCCGAGTCCAACTATGCCAACCTTTACTGTACGTTTCATCTGTGCCTCCAATATCTTAGCTTCTTAAAGCTGTTCTAGTTTACCAGACTGATCGGCCGAACGAATCTCAGCCTCGATGATTTCCAAGGTGCCAACTGCACTTTCAGGTGTACATATAGTTACCGATTGTCCACTCAGGATTGACTCGGTAAAGTATTTAAGCTCACCGTAATAGCCCGTATTTTCTGACAATTCGGCAATAAAGCCGGAGCCGTCATTTGGATTCACTTTGACTTGATCATTTTCGAAGACCAGGTTGCCGCCTTCAAAGTTCACCCGATAGGTCATCGTGAAGCCAAAATCTCCTTCAAGTGTCCAATCGCATTGGGCATTTAGTACTTTTCCATCTGAATACAAGTAATTAGTCGAGACGATGTCATAGCCGCTACCCGTAACCACGTTACGTCCAATGGAGGATACTTGATCAGGTTTACCAAACAGCCAGTGAATCATATCTACATCGTGGACATGCATATCCGTTATGCAGCCACCGCTTTTGCTTTTGTCCAGATACCAGCCTTGCCAGCCTTCTCGGAGTGCGGTTCCACGGAAGAAGTAACCGGACTTCACATGACCAAAACGGCCATCTTCCACGACTTCCTTCAAATATTGATAAGCTGGCCAGAAACGTAAGCATTGTCCGATCATAAGCGTTTTGTTATTGCGTTTCGCTGTTTCAGCCATCCGCCAGCCTTCAGCAGATGTGACGGAGACGGGCTTCTCACAAAATACATGCAGCCCTCTTTCCAACATTCTGCAGGCAATATCCGCATGTAAATAGGTAGGAAGGGCAATATCGACGAGATCCAGCTCTTCCTTGTCCAGCATTGCATCGATAGAAGAATACAAATTATAAGGAGAAAGATCATACACCTCTTGTTCTGTGGCAATGTTGCCCTCAACCGAGCTTTCCTTCAGTTCATCAATGCGCAGGTCACAGATAGCAGTAACCTTCACCTGTACGCCTTCTTCCGTCAGTCTTACATAGTTGTCAAAATGCATTCGGCCCATAAACCCAAATCCGATGATCCCTACTTTTAACATAAGTTAAATCTCTCCCCTTGTAGTTAGAATGATTTGCGACCCAATATGGCATCCATCGCGCCGGAAGTATTATAGATGATCTGATCCGTATAATACGTGTAGTTTGGAATCATTTCGGCCGTTACATAGTTGTCATACCCGATGGCTTCAAGAGCTTTCATGACGGCAGGATAATCCACATCACCAGCCAGCAGATCGACGAAGCCGTGCAGGCCACCCGCCTGGCGACGGTAATCCTTGAAGTGTACCTTCTTGATCCGACTTCCGAGGATACGGATCCACTGCTCCGGATATCCGTTATGCAGCGTATTACCAACATCAAAATAAGAACCTACATAGGAAGAACCAATCTCGTCAATGAATGAACGCATTTCCAGCGGTGATAACAGAAATTTATTCCAAACGTTCTCGATGGCGATGGATACTCCTGCACTTTTCGCATGAGAAACCAATCCGCCAATAGATTCCTGCGCCCTTTCGTAAGCTCTTTCATAATCTGTCACTTCAGCACCGGGAATAAAGTCAACACCAACAGCACCCGGTATGACCAGAATGGCATCTACACCCAATGCTCCAGCCAGCTCCAATTGCTTTTTGCATATATCAATGGCTTTTGTCTGCGTTTCTTTGCTTCCACTAGTCATTGGATAATCCCAATATAAGCCGGTAGCCAGCCCTGCGATCTCAAGCTCTGCTTCTTCCAGACGTGCCTTAATCTCTTGAACTTCCTTGTCTCCGCTGTTCAACCCCAGTTCACCACTGGCGTTAAGCGACAATTCAATACCGTCAAATCCCGCTTTTTTCGCAAGCTTGATACATTCTGCAATTGATGATTCTCCGTTAAATGACCAGATATTAATTCCTTTTTTCATGAATATACCTCCTCATTTTAAATAGTAACCGTAAACTCGGCTAAGCCCTCTTCATCAAATTCAGCTCATTTGAATCTAAGGAGTGATCATGTAATAATAACTTTAGAATAAACGATTTAGGTGATATTTTCTTTAGTCATAAAAGTAATTTTTTGGACAATTCCGTTATCATTTTTGAATACCTGTAAAGGAGTTAATTATGGCTGAATCTGAAAACTCTTATCCGCTGCAGCGTCATACCACCTTTCGAGAATGGTCGCCGAGTATTCATTACGCTCAATTTCAGCGTGCGGCGACATTCATATTCCCGCGACGGAGGCTCTATGATTTTGAGCTTCTCTATGTCGTGCAGGGTCAAGCAGTAACGATCATGCACGGGCGGGAATATGTTTATCACGCTGGTCAACTCATGTACCTTCCCGCCGGGGTTTATCATCAGAATAAAATCATCTCTGAACCGGATGCTCTCTTTCTCGGTATCCATTTTGATTTCTTTAACGAGCTAACGATCATGACAGAGGCAGACCTGGTCGTCAATGAAGACAGCATTCATATGAATACATTTGCTCAAGAGGCATGTTCTGAAGCTTTTCCTCCACTCTCCTCACAAACGGTTTATACACCTTCATTGATATGTGTTCAACTGATGGAGCAGCTTGTCCAGGAGTTTACCATGCGGGAGCCAGGCTTCGAACTGATCTGCAAGTCCTTGATGATGAACATACTGGTGCAGCTCATGCGAACATCGCCGTCCCAGACTTTGGCCGCAACATCACCTTATAATCAAAAAATCGCCAAAATAGCTGTACACATTCAGGAAAATCCAAGTATTTCCTGGACGAATCAGTCAATTGCAGATTCGCTAGCACTAAGTATCGATTACACGGCCAAGCTATTTAAGCAAATCATTGGCTTACCCCCCAGCGAATATGTACAATCGATTCGCCATCGGGAAGCAAGAAGGCTGCTTCGGGAAACGGATCTGACTATTGAACAAATCGGCATTCACGTCGGCTACCCAGATATTCATTATTTCAGCAGAATGTTCCGCCGCCATGAGGGAATCTCCGCGAGTAATTACCGCAAGCTGTCGCGGATTTTGTAGGACTCTTTGTCCATCCATACATCCCCATCCTCATGTGAAGCTAGCAATAACAATCACACGACATCAAAAGGATGAGCAGGTATTTGAATAAATTCAGACTGGCTAACTGAATCCTATTTCAATATAATAAAAGATGAGTGACGAAGAACGTCCCAGACCATTCGCAGTGTGAATGGAACTGGGGCGTTTTTCAGTATGATCCGGGAGGTTGGCACAATGGATTTCGAGGCAGCGCATGAGGCATTTTTTCAAAACCATTTGCAGAAAAGATCAGGAGAAAGAAGCGGCCGTCTGCGACGGGGACACCGGGAAGCAGAGAAGCTATTTTGCCGCAATGTATGGTGGTCGCTACGAGGTAATTTTGATAATCTGCATCCGGAATACGAGGTACTGGATTGGCGGGGGTTATCCCCGATTGTACAGTTTTTGATTGATAAAATTCCTTCTCAAGCCATAAAGGTTTGGTATTCATGTATTTTCGCAGGAAACTGTACTTTTGCAGGTTTGATGATCAGGTGATACCGCCTCGGATAGAAAACCACATTTCCCCATCTGCCAGATCACAAATCGGATTACGAAGTTATATTTAGTGGTTGATACTGGCGCTGCATACTCCCTTTTATCCTCTGATATTGTATCTGAACTAGGCATTAAATTCGAAAATGGCGATAAACTTGTTCGGAGTTTTGGGATCGGTGGAGACGAATACACTTTTCAAAAACAGCTTGATCAGATCCAAATAAGCGATTTTATCATGGAAGGCATCCCTATTGATTTTGGTGTTTTTCATGATGATATTAATTACATTAATGGCCTCATCGGTCTAGACATCCTTAAGAATGGCAACATGGTCATTGATCTTCATCGGATGGAGATGTATCCGGCAAGCCTCAATCACGATTAAAATAGGGACGTGAATAGCTTACGTCCCTATTTCTTCCCCAACTCCTCTATGCACTCAAAAAAACCTTTGTTCAGTATAATAACCCTCTGCTACAAAACCGTGGTCCCCTCAATATTTGACTCAACTTTTTCTATCACAACTTTATTACAATCTGAATAATGTCTTGATATCAAAATAGAGGAAAGGCTTGATGGCACTGGGTTTGACCCCCACCCCCATATCCATTCATCCGATCCTCAATGTTATCATTAGTTTATTCAAATTCCTCACCAATAAACCGTCCATATTCGTTTTCAATGTTTATGTGCTAGAATCCCTCTTTGACGCTACCAATTAGATTTCTAAATTTTTTCATTATATATTTTAACTGTAATTGGAGCGATAATCAGAACCATTAGCACACCGATGATGATAGTCATTAATACATTTGAAGTGAATTCTCCATGGTTGGCTAAATCTTTAAACGCCGTGACCAAATAAGTAACAGGATTATGTTCAGCTACTCTTTGCAAAAAGGTAGGTAGCGTATCAATAGGCACGAAGGCATTGGATAAAAACGACATCATCATTGTGACCATTGTCGAAATACTAGAGATCGTTGATGCAGATTTGGATAGCAAACCAATTAATGCAAACACCCAACTGATTGCGCATGCACCAAAAATAACCAATAGTGAAGCAACGATTAGCCAACCAAACCCTGCTTCGGGACGCCACCCAAGAATAAAACCCGTACCAATCGAGAAAAAAGCTGCCATGATATATCGCAAAATATCAGAAACCACTAAACCAGCTAATGGGGCAATCCGTACAATGGGTAGTGACTTGAAACGATCAAAAACACCTGTATCCAAATCTTCTCGTAATTGTGTACCTGTTGCTGATGACGACATGACCAGTGTTTGAATCAAAATCCCTGGTACGATGATGGGTAAGTATCCTTCTACTCCGCCAGCAATTGCACCTCCAAACAAATAAGAAAAGACGATCATGAAGAAAATGGGTATCACAGTTACATCAATCAATTTATCGGGATTATGTTTAATTTTCAGTATATTTCTTTTTGCCATTACTAAAATATCAACCATGGTACTTTTTAAGTTGTTTTGCTTACTTATCATTGATTCCATATTGATCTCCCCTTATTATTTCGTTAATTCCAAAAACACTTCATCAAGCGTTGGCTTTCTCACCGAAAAATCTTTGATTTCAATATCTTGCTGGGTCAAACATAAAAGTAATTTCGTCATGACTTTTGTGTCTGCCAACTTAACGATTAATTTGGTTCCTTCGGGTGAAAATATTGCTTCTTGCGCGATTTCTGTCTTGATTAGTTCCTTGGTTCTTTCAACATCCTTCATATGTTCCAGAGTAATTTCAAAATGAGTCTCACTTAACATCGACTTTAATTCATTTGGAGTTCCCTGAGAAATGATTCTTCCATGATTTATAATGGCTAGTCGATCTGCTAATTGATCTGCTTCTTCCAAATACTGAGTTGTCAGCAAGATCGTTGCTCCATCACTTGCTAAGCTGCGGATTACTTCCCACATTTCTCCTCGCGTACGTGGATCTAAGCCTGTTGTAGGTTCATCAAGAAAAATGATGGGTGGCTTCACAATTAAACTCACCGATAAATCCAACCGTCTACGCATCCCACCTGAAAATTCACGAATTGGTCGATCCTTTGCTTCAGTTAATGAAAACTGATTGAGAAGTTCAAGAGCCCGCGCTTTGGATTGGCTCGTAGATAAACCATTCAATTGGCCAAAAATTTTCAAGTTTTCCATAGCAGTCAATTCCTCATCAACTGTTGCATATTGACCCGTTAAGCCAATTAGGCTCCGAATAGTTCGAGCTTCCTTTGTGACATCTTTACCAAAAATCAAGGCTTTGCCTCCCGAAACTTTTGTAATCGTTGCAAGCATTCGTAAGAAAGTTGTCTTTCCTGCACCATTCGGACCTAGAATGCCGAAGATCTCTCCCTTTTTTATATCCAAAGAAATACCATCGACTGCTCGTTTGTTAGGAAACTCTTTAACGAGCTCTTTTGTTGAAACAGCTAGCTCTGTCATCTTGTTTTCTCCTTTGCAATTTAATAAGGTACCCTTACTAATAATATAAGGTACCCTTACTAAATTGTCAACACCCTTATTTGAATTACTTCGGTAACCTGATAAAATAGAGGTGTACTAAGAAAAGTTGAGGGGAAATTATCATGGATGAAAAGCAATTGAATATTGATATAACAAATAATTTCATGAATTTTAGTGATTTACTTACGCTGTTCCTAAAAGAGAGTATGCTTAAAGGCAAAGCGTTTAGTGTTGTAAATCGAGGGCAAGGGAAAATATTGAGCATCCTTCATCAAACTCCTAATATTTCTCAAAAAGATTTAGTCAGTCAATTAGATATGCGACCACAATCTGCTTCTGAAATTATTAAAAAGCTTGAAAAAAAGGGATTCATCGAGCGGTATAAATCTGAAGAAGATCAACGCGTTATGATGATTACTTTAACTAAAGCCGGCAAAGTGGTTATAAATCAAAATGGAGATTTTCAGCCAGTATTTTTAAGTAATTTAACGATTGAGGAAAAACAACAATTTAATCATATTTTAGAAAAACTTTTAGCAGATATTAAACCCGAAGTCGCTAAATTTCGAAACAATCCTTAAGGTAGGTAAATCCATGAAATTGCAGTTGCTGGATCAGTTGCATTGGCATTTCATCATCCCATTATGGTCAACATGATCGAAGAACACCGTAAGATCTGCGTTTCAGCCCGATCATCCCATCAAAACCAAAAAAAAAATCCTGTTCGCATATCGCGGACGGGATTTTACTTACAGCTAGCTTCACGCCGGCAAGCCGAGTGAATGAATGTATTTTTTATCAATGATATCTATGAGCATTCACTTTCTTCCCAAGCAAGACTAATGACATACTAGTATCCTTTCATACCGGTCAAGAGAAAATAGCCATCGGATGGAGATGTATCCGGCAAGCCTCAATCACGATTAAAATAGGGACGTGAATAGCTCACGTCCCCATTTCGTCCCCAACTCCTCTATTCACTCACTCAAAACCCTGATAGATCAAGGAACAAACCGTTTCGATATGTGTCGTATGCGGGAACATATCCACCGGTTGCACTTCCACCGTCTTATACCCGCCATCTTCTAGTACGCGTAGATCACGCGCTAACGTTGAGGGGTTACAGCTCACATACACTACCCGCTCCGGCTGCATGGAAAGGATTGTCTCTAGCAAGCGTGAATCGCATCCTTTACGCGGTGGATCAACAACGATCACGTCTGGGGTGATGCCTTGCTCTTTCCATCGCGGGATCACATCTTCGGATGCGCCAACTTCGAATTCAACATTGTTCATGCCGTTCAGTTCAGCATTGGCCCGGGCATCTTCAATGGCTTCAGGGACAATCTCCACGCCATAGACTTGCTTCGCATGCTGAGCTAAGAATAGTGAGATTGTACCAATACCACAATAAGCATCTATCACGGTTTCGGCTCCAGTTAATCCTGCATAATCTAACGTCTTCCCGTACAATACTTCGGTCTGTACTGGATTGACTTGATAGAACGAACGAGCTGAGATTGCAAATTTCACATCACCGATATAATCGTAAATGACTTCTTTTCCCCACAGGACTCTTGTCTTGTCTCCGAAGATAACATTGGTCTGTTGGGTATTCACATTATGGCAAATACTCGTCACAGATGGCATTGCCTTCGTGATTTCAGCAATCCATGTATCTACGTTTGGAATCTTCGCTCCATTCGTAACTAAGACAACCATCATTTCGCCGGTACGAAAAGCAACTTTGACAACGACATGTCGAAGTAAGCCTTGTCCTGTTTCTTCATCGTATGCCGTGATACCTAGCTTACGACCGATCGCTTTGACATGTGCCACAATCTCATCATTATTCTCATGTTGAATGAGACAAGCCTCCATGTCGATAATTCGATGGCTTCCTTTGGCATAGAAACCACCCACAAGCCCACCATCCATTACACCGATAGGTACTTGAGCTTTATTACGGTAACGCCATGGTTCACTCATACCTAGTGTAGGAAGAACTGTAATCCCTTGTCCATCGTTATCACGGTCTGCACTTACCTCTAACTTTCCAATCCGTACTAAATTGTCTACGACTAATTGTCGTTTCCATCCTAATTGAGCTGTATAGTCCATATGCTGAAGTTGGCATCCGCCACATTTGTCATAGATCGGACAAGGTGCCGCAATGCGATCTGGGCTCTGCTGAACGATATCCATAAGTTTCGCATAACCATATTGTTTCTTGGTCTTGAGTACCTTCACACGAACTGACTCCCCAGGGAGCGCGCCCTGCACAAAAAGGGTATAGCCTTCTGTACGGCCTACCCCTTCTCCGTCATGGTTCATGCCGATGATGTCGATAATGACTTCATCATTCTTAGATACCGGCAATCCGATCAATGGAGTGGGATTGCTACGGCGATCGGATTGCCGACCGCTACGGTGTTTTTTCATGATGCTATATTCACTTCTTTCCTTAATCTTCTCAACATATATGTGTTAACTCATCCCTAGGATAAGATTTCTTATGATCCCGCAAATATTCGAATATGCTGTTTCAACATCGAGAATGTTCCTGGCAATGAACCCCCAAGCTCACCGTCAAGGTTCAACAGCACTTCACCAGGTGAAGTAACTTCCATATAATCCGTTTGGAAATGGATCACTTTCTTATCGTTCAGATGTTCTCCACGTAGCGCCATACTCACGACACGAACAAATTCAGCCAAATTACAATTCTTCAGTGCAATAACATCAAATAGTCCATCATCAATACGTGCACCTGGCGCTAGCTTCTCGAACCCACCTACAGAATTGGTATTGGCAATAAGAAACAACATAAATTCGTCGTGAAGATCCTCTTGCCCATTGGCCTTAATGAAGAGTTCTTGTGGAGATAGACTGACCATCTTCTCGATCCCTTTTAGATAATAAGCAAGTTGTCCAATTAATGTCTTAAGCTTACTGGGAACATCATATGTTAATTCCGTTAGTGTTCCACCACCTGCAATATTAATAAAGTATCGATCGTTCGCTTTCCCTACATCAATAGGTCGTGTCTCTTGTCTTACAATCAGATCACAGTAGTCTTCCCAATTCTTAGAAATACCAAGGCCACGAGCGAAATCGTTAGTAGTTCCGAGCGGAAATAAACCTAGTGGTGGAAGACTCTCCTTACCAGCCATCCCATTAACCACTTCATACAACGTACCATCACCACCCGCGGCAATGATCATATCATATCCCCGTTCAACAGCATCCGAGGCTTCACGGGTAGCATCTCCCTCTCCCGTAGTAGCATGGACAGAAGTCTCAATTCCACCTTGGTCAAGACGTTGCAATATATCGGCAAGCCTTTTTTTCATTTCCTCACGACCTGAGGTAGGGTTATATATTAATCTTGCTCTCTTCATTCGAGATACGCCACCTGTTATCATAATTTTAACTGTTCTAACATGGCATGTACCTGTTGTCCTATCCATTGAGATAACAGAGGATGTGGTAACAGTGCCTGACCTGAATAACGATACGATAGTTCCTTAAGTCTTTCCGGAATAACATGTCGAGTGAAATACCCCTCGCTCAAAAAAAGAGGAGCCACAATAACATTATAGCCATATTCTCTCTGCCAGTATTCCGTACGTTCTTGCACAGAATTGGGATTCAGTAGTGCATAATCCACGGAAGCCACTCCGCTAATCGCCTTTACTTTGACCGCAAGAGAAGATATTCCTTTCTCCCAACGCTCTTTGAACCCTTGATAAATGCTTCCATGACCTACTAAAAGAATCATATCTCGGTCACTATCTATAGAAAGATGGCGTACCTTATCCCACACCATTTGTGCGACAACCGTATCATCATCCATAGGAACTCCATAATGTATATTAGCACGAACGTGATAAGGTTCCAGATCCGTATCGCAATCTGCTGTCTCTTTCACACCTAGTGCGTAAGCAATTTCGTCAACATGAGTACTACCCGAGGAGATAAAGAGGGGAATGACGATAATATCTGTTACACCTTGTTCTTCGAGCAGATTAATTCCATCTTGAATCAATCTGCCCTCCACAATCTCCAAGAAGGAAACCGCCACAGGAATTGATTCCTGCGGCGGCAACTGATTCACAGCTTCATCCACCAGATTTACCCACGAAGGCTCTCTCGAACCATGACTGATGATTAATATACCTGGTTTAAACATATTATCGCCCTAAACGTTCCAATGACATTTTATATCCATCATTACCATAATTCAAACAACGCTTAACACGGGAGATAGTAGCTGTACTCGCACCTGTCTCAGCTTCTATTTGATTATACGTAGATCCTTTTCCTAACATACGTGCTACTTCCAAACGCTGAGAGAGTGATTGAATTTCATTCACTGTACACAGATCGTCGAAAAAAACATAGCACTCCTCAACATTCTTAAGCGTCAATATCGCTTCAAACAACTGATCAACACTCTTATCATTTAACTTCTTTAGTTGCACCGCTAATCATCCTCTACTATTACTATGTAACCTCATTGTACTGTAGTCGAAGCAGTCTTTTCAAGCATTAACGATTTCCCGCAGTAGAGAAGTGAGCCATCAATCATAAATATGGATACTTATTTGATAAGGAATAGCTCTCTTCTGCACCACTATATCATTATTATTCTAGCATATTCATCGAGCTAGGCATATGCCCATTTCCGCTCCTATCTCGGGTAATGGGGGCATTCGTCCATACTTAATGTTCGCCTATCACATACAGTATTGTAAACCAATCTGAAAAGGAAAGTGATAATCATGGCTGAGCATTACCATCGTAGTTCTCCGAGCAACCAGCGTTCACTCGGTCCTTTCTCTTCGTCTTCATATACTAATCCATACCCTGGTATTGATTCCTTAGGTGATGTCCCTCAACTTGAATCATCTAGCTTATCTCCATTTCAAGGCGGTGGATTGAACGGATTAGCTGCGGCTGATCTAATTGACTCTACAGCTGCATCAACAGCCATCGTTCCCGCCGCGACAGCAGCTGCTAAGACAGGATTCTCTTTAGCAAATATTGGTGAACTCAAAGGTGTAATCGACAGAATGGGAGGTATTGATGGGATCGTAAGTTCAATGGGGAAATTCCAGAAGGTCATGACGAGTGTGCAACAAATGGCTCCAATGATCAAGCTAATGATGGGCTCCTTCGGTAAAGGTAAGACCAAAAGCACTCCCGAAGACGATGAGGCTATTTATTATCGGCCCCGTAAACGTAAACGCAAGAAATCCTCCTCAACTACGAAGCGTAAGACGACTCCAAGTAAAAAAACAACGAAGCAGACATCTGCTAAGAAGACCAAGAAGAAATCCTAAATCTAATCTCATGAACACATTCTTCGTTCGCCGTTGTTAAGAGTGCCACAGCTAATGTGAGCACTCTTATTATTTAAACCAACCGCGGCGAATGAACCACATCACCATGCCCCCACCTAGTAAGAACATTACTGCCATCACGATAGCGTAGCCATATCTCCAATCGAGTTCAGGCATATGAACGAAATTCATACCATAAATACCTGCAATTAAAGTCAAAGGCATAAAGATGACTGTAATAACTGTCAGTGTCTTCATGATCGCATTCATGCGATTAGAGTTAAGCGAGATATAACTATCACGTAAATCTGAGGTCATTTCTCGATCAGCCTCAATCATGTCTGCTAATTTCAGTAAGTGGTCATAAATATCGGCAAAATATACCTTATGCTCACTACTGCTCTGCACATGTTGAGAATTAATAATTCGGTACATAAGATCTCGCATCGGAACAATCGTCCTTCTTAACTTCAACAAGCGTCCTCTTAGAGCAAATACTTGATTCATTAATTCTTCCACCGATTCATCCTTGCCTTGATTCTCAATCTCTGCTAATTCATCTTCAATACTGTATAACGTAGGAAAGTATCGATCAACCATCATATCAATTAATGTATACGCACACGCAATTGGCCCTCTAGCCCATACTTTACGATTGTGAGCATTCTGAATAACTTGTGCCCATGCCTCGTCAACCTCTGGCAACTCCCGGTGATGGAAGGATACGATCATTTGTTGATTCAGGAATAGATCCACTTCTTCTGCTTGTAACGTATCTGGGTTGAGTGCATGGAGAACTAGAAACTGTATATCATCGTAGAAATCCAGCTTGGGACGTTGTAATACGAGCATACAATCCTCGACAGCCAATGGATGGAACTGAAAATAGGTATCTAGTAGTGCTGATTCTTCTAGGGTTGGTGCGTTGAAATCCGTCCAAATCCAAGCGTAGTCTTCCATCCGAATCTCTTCCAATGGAATTCCGACTTTCACCTCATGTGAATGGGTAATCGCAAGTGTCCTAATCATAATTTAAAGACTTCCTCTCTAAAAACGCTAACCTTATGATACAAAAAAAGCCAACCTTCATTGATTGGCCACTTCTACCCCAGTATGTCTCTATAGTTGATCTAAAGGCTGTATAGTTTAGAATAAAATCTTGTAAATAATTCCTGCTAACACTCCCGAAATAGGAATTGTGATGAACCATGTGATGACTATCCGCCCTGCAAGCGACCACTTCACTTCAGATACACGTTTAGCACTACCAACACCTAATAAAGCTGATGTAATGGCATGTGTTGTACTTACTGGCATGTGAAGAACCGTAGCAGTCAATATAACCGAAGCTCCAGTCATATCTGCTGCAAATCCATTAATGGGTTCGATTTTAAAGATTTTAGTTCCCATCGTTTTAATAATTTTCCATCCACCAATGGATGTACCAAGCGCCATTGCTGTAGCTGCTGATAATTTAACCCATAGTGGTACTTCAAATGTGTCAAGCCTTCCTGATGTGACTAGAGCAAATGTGATAATCCCCATCGCTTTCTGTGCATCATTCGTACCATGGGTGAAGGATTGAGCGGCTGCCGTGATCACTTGTACCGAACGGAAACCTTTATTTACGGTATGAGGACTCTTCTTCGCAAATATCCATTTCAAGAGCGTCATAATAATATAACCAATGGCGAATGCAATGATTGGAGAAAAGATAAGTACCAGAACAATACTAATAAATCCTTCCCACTTCACATTACTAGCCCCAGCTCCTACCAGTACCGCTCCTGCTAATGCACCTATCAATGCATGTGATGAGGAGGACGGAATACCGAACCACCATGTCAATAAGTTCCAGATAATCGCAGCGAGTAGAGTCGCAATGACAACCTCAATCCCGTTATCTAGAGTGTTGGGGTCAGCAATACTACCCCCGATGGTTTTGGCTACACCAGTAAACAAAATAGCACCAAGGAAATTCATACATGCGGCCATTATGATTGCTACTCTCGGCTTCAACGCACGAGTGGAGACTGAAGTTGCTATGGCATTAGCTGTATCATGAAATCCATTGATGAAATCGAATGCTAGTGCTAGAAAGATGACGATACTTAAAACGAAAAATGACGTTTCCATGTTTTGTAAACCCCTTATGAATTGCTCATAATAATCGATTCCAGCATATTGGCCACATCTTCACATGTGTCCGTAGTTTGTTCTAGACGTTCGTAAATTTCCTTTTTCTTGATCAATTCGATCGGGTCACTAACCGTTGCAAATAGATGTTTTATACAAATACGCAGTAAATCATCGCCTTGGTTCTCTAGATCATTCAAACGAATCGTATATTCTCGAATAGCAAGAAGCTTCTTTTGAGACAACAAATGAATGGCCTTTTGAATCTCATAAGCGGATTGACGAAGAATTTCTGCGAACTGAATAATATACTCGTCTGGTTCAAGCAGATTATACATGTAGAATCTAGATACCGTAGCTTCCATTCCATCCATAACATCGTCCAAGCTTGAGGTCAGTGCTAAGATATCATCCCGATCAATCGGCGTAATAAACGTCTTATTGAGCTCCTTAATAATCGTATGAGTATACTCATCACACTGTGTTTCGTACTTCTTCATGTCACTTGCAAACAAATCAACATCGGCAAATTTCGACACGTTTAGTGCAAAATAATCAGCAGCTTGTACAATTGTATCTGCCATATTCTCCATCGTTTCGAAAAAAATGTCTTTTTTCTTCAATTTCATTTGATTGCTCCTCTACTGAAATATCCCCTTAGATGTGTCAATTTACAAGACATCCTTTGCTATCTTACCATAACCCCTAACCCCTTTGTAAAGTCGATCTCTATATGCATTTTCATACTTAGCCATGATTTATATGATTTACTAAAAAATAACACAAACGCCCTAATATTTAACTCAATATTTGCCTCTTAATCCTAATTCTGTGTTGCATTAGATATCGTTACATGGTTCTCAAGACTAGGGTCATTAGGCACGATATTTATGTACGTGGTACCTGAGACCAATGGAATCTCTTTGCCGTCCTTCATAAATCGAATGACATCACCTTTTTCATGAACCCAATTCCCTTTTATAAGGGTACCCTTTTGAAAGATTAGTGCATCTCCACCTGAGTTAATATCGACCGAGATACGTCCAACATCATCAAGCACTTCGTGATCCGCGCTCATCACAATCACATTAGCTGTTTCTAATTGCTTATCATTTGTAAGATCTAAGTGTGGTTTACCATCAATGGAACGTTTGTAAAGCTTATTCGTGTCATCATATTCATAAGAAACGACATAATTTTTGAGCAAAAAAGTAATGTCTACTTTTGTAGCATGCTCACCTGATATAATTTCATTCTCAGAACGAAATGGGTAGGTCGGTATTTTTACTTCTTTTTCATAATTAAGTTTATCTGCACCTGCACGTAGCTTGGTTATATTAGAATATAAATTATGTGGAGCTTTCCGACTTTTATCTCTCCAGAAAAAGGCACCTGCTTTACCAATCTCGTCGAGATCTTCCTTCTTCTGTTTCTGAATGATCGAATACGCATCTGGGCTGCCACCGGCATGTACTAATAGGCCGTTATAGAGTTCCCCCAATTCAATGAGATAAGGTCTAATACTTCGTATGGGACCAATCGTGACCTCATCATTGTGACTTTGATAAATAGCGACTAGCCTCGTAATGCCACCCTCTGCTAATACTTCATAGACCATATCCGCTTGACTTAGCCCTGACTGGGGCCTAGCTGCCGGAGCATTATTAACCATTACAGTTAACGGACGGACATTCGAAGGTTCTTTTATAGATAACCCCGTAAGTGGAGCAATATATTCTAACTTAGGTGTAATAGGTTCGGCCGGAGGCGTCTCTTCTACAATGGCGGGTTCTGCTACAGGAGGTGCTTCAGCCTCTGGCTTAGAATTAGCGCATGATGAAAGAGTAAGTACTATTAATAGCATAGTAAGTAAGTATGTCAACTTTGATTGATGCATGGATGTATGATCCTCCTTGTATATGATTCTTCCATTTAATCACAAAGTTCGTCATTTGTCTTTCTTCATCCGTACAAATTAACCCATTATTTGCTTCAGATTTAATTATCTTAATATATATTTTAAATTTGTGATTTAAATCACACCTTTTGTGATTTTTTTCACATATAATAAAGACATAGAAGATGATCATCTTTCAAAAGAAACTACATCCAAAACTGAGGAGTGACTATATTATGTTTAACAATTGGCTAAGAACTAACAAAGTTGCAGCATGGATCCTTACCTTCGTTCGTCTCTATCTAGGGTATACATGGGTAAAAGGTGGCCTACATAAATTAACTGGTGGCTTCGATGCCGGAGGATTCCTCCAAGGGGCAATAGCAAAGAGTACAGGTGAGAATCCTAGCGTTCAAGGTTGGTGGGCAGCATTCTTAGAACATGCAGCATTACCTGGTGTTAAATTCTTCAACGTCTTAATTCCATTAGGAGAGACTTTAGTTGGACTAGGACTTATCTTAGGTGTATTCACCACATTCGCTGCACTTATGGCACTGGTTATGAATGCCGCCTTCCTGCTCTCGGGTACAGTAAGTACGAACGTTCAAATGTTATTGATGGAATGCTTCATCGTCGTCGCTGCTGCTAACGGAGGTCGTATCGGATTAGATCGTTGGGTGCTCCCTTATCTTCGCAGTCTATTTCATAAACAAGACACCAACAAAGTCACTCAATTCAGACCCAAAGAAGCTCTACGCTAAAATGTTATATGATAAATATAACTGTCAGTATCCCTCATTAAAAATACCCACAATTTGAACACTAATCGTGATCAAGTTGTGGGTATCTTTTTTGTTTACTGCATCATTCTATTAGTACGCATGTACTATGAACCGAACATCCAACAGTTCAGACTAAGGTTGCCATATTGATATTCTTGAAATAGTCGTTTAGCTTTGCGTTCATCATCCGCCGCTCCCATCGCGTAGAACAATGGAATAAAGTGTTCTATTCCATAGGGTGGGACAGCTTGTTCTGCATATGGTGCTTTGTGCCGATAAGCGAATAACGATTTCAAATCCCATTCTTCGAGTTCCTCAGCTATCCAATGATCGAACTCAACTGCCCATTCATCCGTCTGTGCTCCCTCACTTATCGTTCGTAAGTTATGAACAATTCCACCACTACCAATAATAAGTACATCCTCTTTACGAAGTTCCGCAAGCATTGCACCGATATTATATTGTTCCTGGGGTGACCGTTTTGAATCGACAGATAACTCAATAACAGGAATATTAGCTTCGGGATATAACTTCTGGAGAATAACCCAGACTCCATGGTCGAGTCCACGACCTTGAATGGGAGTATATTTCAAATTGTTTTTTTTAAATAATTCATCTATTCGCTTGTTTAATTCAGGATCACCTTGAGCAGGATATGTGAGTTCATACATCTCCTCTGGAAATCCATAGAAATCATGCATTGTATTATGAGATATATCCATCGTCATCGACTGACATGGCGTATCCCAGTGTGCTGAAAATACCACAATGGCCTTCGGAGTTCTGAAATGTTGACTTAACCCCTGCAGAAACTGGGCATATTCATGATCCTCCAGAGCTAGCAATGGCGAGCCATGAGCTACAAATAAAGAAGGTATTGTCATTGATAATCAACCTCCACCTACAGTATACATTCCTACTTTATATTCTACCGTTTATGAAGGTATTTTACCAATACTGTCGGATCACCCATATTATCAAATCATCCAGTTCTGCCAGTCTTGTTGGAAACTTTCTTGTTCATTCAGCCATTCTTTTGTCCGATGAAGGAGTTGCTTACGATGAGATCCTGTAGAGAAAGTATGATCTGCTTGAAAAATAATCTCTTTATCACACCGTCCCTCAGAACGCATCCAGAATACTTTCTGGTATAGAAAGGCATAATCAACCGGAATAGAATCGTCCGATGTTCCATGAATTACCAAGACGTTTCCATTAAATTTACCTGCTTGTTGAAAAGGTTGAAACGGTGCTAATGACTCGAAGAAAGCTGGGGTTAACTCATACCCTAAATAATCCGAGAAGCCCGTCTTCACGGCTGTGTCATATATTTCCCGACCTGTGATCTTCACAATATCATTAAATGGATACCCAACAGCTGCCCACAGAACTAGATTCTTAACTCGCCGGTCACGTCCTGCCGTTAGAATGGCCACCGCGCCACCTAGGCTATGTCCAATTAGGGTTACTCGCGTAGGATCCACATCAGCACATGCTAATGTATAATCAAGTACGGCACGTGTCTGGTCAATCATGGATTCTAATCCTTCTTTGCCATATTCGCCCGTGCTTTCGCCACATCCGATATAATCAAATCTAACAACCATATATCCGTCTTCTGACAGTTCTCTTGCAGTCTTCACGAAGAGCCGATCTACTCCGATTCGACTGCCTACAAACCCGTGACAAATAATAACGAGAGGAACTCGTTCTTTACTACGTCCCTCTTTATTTGTTTTGGGAGCCGAATAGTGAATATTAGCTGTAATTTCCTCTTCTTTATGGCGGATTAATATGTGACGTTCCATGCTCATTCCCCCTACTTGTAAAGCGACTTTTCTATATACAAATAAATCCGATAAGTTTAATAAGAATTAACGGATTTATTGTATCATCGCTAAAAAGGGAATGTCAATGGATATTTACACTTTTCAATTCTTGTTATTCATAGCTACGAAGGAACATGTTATAGGTCTCTTTTTTCCCGTCCCAGTTATCGTCCATCGCATTCGTTCCTTGTTCAGAAGGAGCCTCCAACCCATCTTTTATTCCCATTTCTAATGCAAACTCTTCATTTGTCGATGTGATGTTGGTTTGGTCATCCGATAGTTGAGCAGATTTAAAGTTTAGATTGTGACCTTTATAAGCACTCATATAAGCTCCTCCTTTGTTTTCATGCTTGATTTAACTTCTTTATATATTTTGTGGATCAACGGATGCTTTTATACACCTGCACAATATTGACACAAACGCAGTCTTACCATTCCTGGCAACGAGTTCTCCTTGCCAACCATCTTTTCAGTTCATATACTTGAACTAGATAGGGGCGCTAACAAACATGACAATAAAAGCTATGATCAAAGAAAACAATCGCTTAAGAGAGCAGATGACACCTGAGAATAAGGACTACTTCGAGGACGTTGTCGTTTATTTCCGCACATGTAATGTGGATCAGGATCAAGGTGAGAAATTATTAATAGAATTAGCACATCAGCTTCTGGATGCACAAGAGAAGGGGATTACTGCACAACAGTTATTCGGGCCGGATGCCGAACAATATAGTCGCAATAAGGTTAGCAGTTTACCTAAAAGGAAGACTGTAGAGGGTATTCAATACTATGTGATGATTCCTTGGATCGCTTTAAGTTTGTTCTTTTTTATGGAGGCCCTTGTAGGTTTCGTAGCACAACTTGTTGGTGGTTCCATGGATACCTTTAATCGTATCAGTCTTTTATCACTCATTATTATCGCTTTAGGATCCATTCTACTGATTGAGGCTGTTACAAAGTTACTTAATCGTAATGGAGAACCCGAAGAGCAATTCGATCCTCATACAAATAGGAAGCGTGCAACTAAGCCTAGTCTTAATGTGAGAACGATCCTAATTTATATCATTGTAGTGGCTGTCATTATGATGATTGGTTACACATTACGTAACATGTTACCTGTTTTTACAATTCAGCCATGGGTTAGTCTAGCCATTTCCATTGTTGGGCTACTGGGATGGAAATTCATATTTAATCGAAAATAACCCTTCCCACCTAAGTTTTCACAACTAAAAATCATGATATTTGGTATTTTGTGACTTCAATACCTCCTAATTGGGTTAATATATACTATGAAATATACTATGAACCTATCATTGGGAGGCATTTCTAAAAAAATATCCGATCCTAGCCATTCAAATATATAATAAAAAAACCTTCTCTATACACCGCTGACATGGATGCCAGTTGTGTTTAGTGAAGGTTTTTTCCCGTATTCAATATAGATTCGTGGTTTACTAATCTGCTGATAATATCTTCTCTTGCTTCGGCTTATTTTTGCGACTAGCTATGAATACTCCAGTAAGAATAACTACTAACCCCACCAACAGTGTCCATCTAATATGCTCATCTAACAAAGTATATCCCCAGAGAATAGCGGTACAGGGAACAAGATAGGTTACCATCGTTGCAAATTCAGGGCTTCCTTTTTCAACCATGAAATAGAACAAGATATACGCAATACCTGATCCGAATACACCTAATCCAATAATCATCAGGATATTAGATAACGAAGTAAGCTGAGGTATAGAGACCTCTTCCATTGAGAATGCCATGATTCCACTTCCAATCATCGTGCACAACAAGGTTCCTAGGGTCATCTGATACATCGAGTATCCTAAGGTAAGAAGACTCTTGGATAGTTGAGATCCAATCGCATAGCAGAATGTGGCTGCAATCATACACCCGAATCCAATGAGATCTACCGAGATCAATGTCTCCGGATTGATATCCAGTAGAACCATTAGACCTATCGTTGCGATACCTATTCCGAGCCACTGCCTTCGACTCGATACAGATCGGAAGAACAACACCCCCACAATAATGGTCCATACTGGCGTCATTGCGTTTAATACGGATGCCATGCTACTTGGTAAGCGTGTCTCACTGAATGCAATCAGAGCCCATGGAATGGCTGTGTTAATCAACGCCATAATGGTCATCGGGACCCATGAAATCGACCGTAACCTAAATGGTTTCTTTAACCCAAGCATAATACATACAATAACCACTAGGCCGGCACCTGATCTTAAGAAAGCAATGGTCCAAGGTCCAAAATCATGAAGAAGCATTTTGATGAAAAAGAATGATCCACCCCAAATAAGACTAAGCGCGATAAGTGCTAAATATACAAGACGAGACAAAGCTATTCCTTCTTCCTATCACCGTAATCAACATGTCTGCCCCTAAATATACCACGCTACACATGCATCGAGTATCAGGAAATTACATAGACTAGCTTGTTTAATGAATAACCTTCATTACAAAATAATAGTCTCCATAAAGAACAGGGTGCCCCAAAAGCCCATGAACAGCTCTTAGGACACCCTTTTTCCCTATCTCTTAATGATCTTACAACGTCACACCCGACTTAAAAATAGCGATCTCACGGAAGTCGTTCTTCTCATTGTTGACCTGTTCGCCGCTCGCAATCGAAATGATGTAGTTCACGAACTGTTCTAACACCTCGTCAGGTGAGTCATCCTCCACAAGTGTCCCTGCATTGTAATCGATCCAATGCCCCTTCAACTTATATATCGCTGAATTGGTAGATACTTTGAGGGTTGGAACGAATGTACCAAATGGTGTTCCACGTCCGGTGGTGAACAACACTAATTGACATCCACTTGAGGCTAATGCGGAAGCGGCAACGAGGTCGTTACCTGGAGCACTTAGAAGATTCAACCCTTTGGTTTCTAACCGCTCACCATACTTTAGGACATCCATAACGACTGAAGTTCCCGCTTTTTGCGTACATCCTAAAGATTTATCCTCTAATGTCGTAATGCCACCCGCCTTATTTCCTGGGGAAGGATTCTCATAGACAGGTTGATTATAAGTCATAAAGTATTGTTTGAAATCATTGATAAGTGCGACGATCTTATGAAACACTTCCTCATTAGCGGCTCGCTCCATCAACAATGTCTCTGCACCAAACATTTCAGGTACTTCGGTTAGGACGGTCGTTCCACCTTGTGCGACTAGGAAATCAGAGAATCGACCTAATAACGGATTGGCCGTTATACCTGAGAAACCATCCGAGCCTCCACATTTCAAGCCAATTTTAAGTTCAGATAACGGAACATCTTCACGGTGCTCTCCCCCTGCGGCCTTATAGATTTCAAGAAGTAACTTCACACCTTCCTCCATTTCATCCGATACATCTTGGGATACTAGAAACTTCACACGCTCTTCATCGTAATCACCCAAGTACTCCTTGAAAGATTGCATTTCATTATTCTCACACCCTAGACCAAGAACCAATACACCTCCAGCATTCGGATGTCGAACGGCATTCTGAAGAATAGTGGTGGTATTCAGGTGATCATCACCAAGTTGAGAACAACCGTAGTTATGTTTAAGAACGAGCGTGTTCTCGAAGGGAGTGATGTCTCCTACTTCTTTTATAAATTTTTTTAGAATCCCCTCCGCTACCCCATTTACACAACCTACTGTAGGCACAATCCATAATTCATTTCGAATCCCAACCTTACCGTCTTTACGTCTATATCCTTTAAAAGTGAGGTTCTTCTGTTCAAATGGATTCTCACTCCTACGCGGCAAATAGCTATACTCTTCGATCCCTTTCAGGTTCGTCTTCGTGTTATGCGTATGAACCCAGTTCCCTATACCAATCTCTTGCATTGCATGCCCGATCGGACAACCATATTTCATGACATGTTGATCCGTACCAATGGTTGTAATTGCGAATTTATGCCCTCGACTAACGGTCTCTTTCAGTACTATCGTCTGATCATGTACCTCAACCTTGTCGCCTTCATGAAGTTCTCTTAGAGCTACAGCTACGTTGTCATTTAGATTGATTCTCAGCGTCTCTTTCATACACGCTCACCTTCATACTCCATCATAAGATGTAATGCTTCTTGCATGCCCAATTGGTGAATACACTTGGTATAGTCGATCACGGATGCACTTAACCCATCAATTGAATTCAAGTCCAACTCCCAATGTGTCTTATTACCAAGTGCTGACATCACAACCTGATCGAGACCGATAGATGAACCATCCCAATCGTTCCAAAGTGTCTGATAGAAATCTAGGATAGGGGCATCATCGGACACCTGAAAAATTTCTTCCCCCCTCTTCCCTTGATAGAACATGATGAGAGCAGCCAAAGAGAATGCTAACTTGGCTGGAATCTTCCCTGTTCTGTTCACATATTCCAGGAGAGAAGGTAGATTTCTAGTCTGGAATTTAGAGATCGAATTAAGAGAAATACTCATGAGATAGTGCTGCACAAATGGATTCCGGAACCGTTCAATCACATCTTCAGCAAAAGATGCCAGCTCTTCCTGTGGCAAATCAAGAGTCGGAATGATCTCTTGTTCCATCAGATCCTTGACATACCTCCCAACGACCTCATGATTGATAGCCTCACCTACAGTATCAAGTCCGTATAAATAAGATACAGGCATCATACCTGTGTGCGCACCATTCAGAATTCTGACCTTACGCGTCCGATAAGGCGCCATATCATCCACAACAAGGACATTTAATCCAGCAGCTTCCGCCGGGAATTCTTTCTTGATCCATTGTGGACCCTCGATTACCCATAGATGAAATTGCTCTCCCACAACAACAAGACCATCTTCATATCCCAGCTCTTCTGTAATCTCACGAATCGAATCCTTCGGATATCCCGGTACAATCCGATCTACGAGACTGGAGCAGAAAGTATTCGCTTCTTCGATCCATATAACGAATTCTTGCTCTAAATTCCAAAGTGTTGCATATTGAAGGACAACCTTCTTCAATTTATCCCCATTACGGTCAATCAGTTCACATGGAATAATAATTAACCCTTTGTCCTTGTCGCCTTGGAACTCTTGGTAACGTCGATACAAGAAAGCCGTCAATTTACCCGGGAAGCTACTCTGAGGTTGATCTTCCAACTTATCGTTAGGTTCATAAGCGATCCCAGCTTCTGTCGTATTCGAGACTACAAATCGAATATCCGAGCTTGCGGCTAGCGCCATATATGCTTGATGGTCGGTGTAAGGATTAATTCCTCTGCTGATACTACTAATCACAGCATGCTCCTTTACAGGTTCTCCTTCTTTCATACCTTGTAAATAGAGCGTATAAAGTCCACCTTGTTCATTCAGTTTGTCAATCAATCCTTGCTCTAAGGGTTGAACGACAACGACACTCCCGTTGAATCCAGCCTCTTGGTTCATCACATCAATCATCCAATCCACAAAGGCTCTAAGAAAATTCCCTTCCCCAAACTGCACAATTTTCTCTGGATAATTAGAAGACGGTGTCCACGTGCTTCGATTTAACATTGCCATGATATTACCTCCATTATAATTAGTCATCATTTATGCACACGTTAACATTTATCTATAAACATCTATCTTGTGTGATTTGTTTCACATTATATGATATTCAGAGCACAGTTTCTAAGGTACACGGTATCTTAAAAACTGTACTCTATACATGACAAGCTATTCTACATATATCACGCCATGCTTCGTACGGAATCACGAATCTTCAGTTCTGTATCCACAAATACAACTTCACCGGGTTGCTTCGGTTCATCAATAAGCTCCAATATCTTCTTCGCACCCATCATACTAATCTGTTCAATGGGTCTCTTAACCGTTGTTAACGCAGGTGTCGTATAGTGTGCGAATCCAATGTCATCAAACCCGACGAGAGATAATTCTCGGGGAATATGTATCCCACGATCAAAAGCAGCTCTCATCGCACCAATGGCCATATCATCATTACTGCAGAATACGGCAGTAGGACGGGATTCCAAGCCTAATAACTTCTCCATCGCTTGATATCCACTTTCCATATCATAACTACCTTGCAATATATACTCTTGAACAAGGGGGATTCGGTGTTCAATGAGTGCCTTCAGATACCCATCTTTACGCTCCTGAGTTGACTTGAATCCTTCGATCCCTTCAATCATAGCAATCTGCTTATGGCCTTGACCTATGAGATAAGAAACCGCTTCGTATGCTCCAGCTTTATCATTAGGTACGATATTGATCATCGAGGTGTCTTGTACTTGACGATTCAACACTACAAAAGGAATTCCGCTCTGTAATACATGATAGATAAAAGCATTATCCACATCGCTTTGACTCATCAGAATAATTCCGTCAAACCGTTTTTTATTGATCGAATTATAATCTTTATAGTTATCGATACCTCTTACGAATAAGTTGTAATTCTCACTAATGACACTATTCACGCCTCGGATCACGTCTGAGAAGAAGCTGGATGAGGTCCCCGTTGTTATACTCGTGAAAAATACACCTACGGTGTACGATTTCTGCATAACCAAACTTCTGGCATTGTAATCAGGAATATAATTGAGCTGTTCCGCAAGATCAACGATCTTCCTTTTCGTCTCCGTTTTAATATGGGGACTATCGTTAAGTGCGCGTGATACGGTCGTATGTGAAACATTTGCCAGTTTGGCTATATCTTTTATCGTGACGGACATATAAATTCCTTCCTTGTGTAACAATCTGTAAGCTACATAAGGTTAACCCATCCTAACTGAAATCACGAGTATCCCTTAGTGAAGCATGAATTAACATTATCATAAAAATGAAAAGTATTCCTTCGCATTTCTATAGGAAATGCCCTCGACAATAGAACCTAATAACTCCATATCAGCCGGATATTCGCCATCTTCTACCCATTCTCCAATTAAGCGACATACCAGTCTTCTGAAGTACTCATGTCTTGTATAGGATAGAAAACTACGAGAATCGGTTAACATACCCACGAATCGACTTAACAATCCGAGATTAGAGAGTACTTTCATTTGGTCAAGCATACCTTCCTTGTTGTCGTTGAACCACCAGGCCGTACCGAATTGTATTTTCCCAGCGATACCGCCACCTTGGAAGCTTCCGATGATCCCAGCAATGGCGTAATTATCTTTTGGGTTCAATGAATAGAGAATTGTTTTGGGTAAAGCATTCTCTTGGTCTAAGCCATCAAGAAACTTTACAAGTGGCTTCGCAATATCGTTGTCATTCATAGAATCATACCCTGTGTCTGGTCCTAATTCATTCAGCATACGAGTATTATTGTTCCGCAATGCGTTCATATGCAATTGCATGACCCAACCTAACTCTGCATACAACTTTCCAAGAAACGTAAGCGTATATGTCTTATATTTCTTCTCATCTTCTAGCGTTAGTGACTCACCCTTCAGAACTCTGTCAAAAATAGCACCCGCTTCTTCTCTCGTTGTCTCCTCATGCATGACCGTATCTAACGCATGGTCAGACACCCGTCCACCGACAGAATGGAAGAATCTAACCCGAGATTCTAATGCCTGTAATAATACTTCATACTGATCTATGGTTGAACCATATGTGTCAGATAATCTGTCTACCCAGTTCAGGAATCCGTCTTGTCTAATCTCAAGTCCCTTATCTGGTCTAAAACTAGGTAAAACGCTTACATTAAAATCACTCAACTGCTTGATTTGCTGGTGATACTCTAACGTATCTGCTGGATCATCTGTTGTACATACGACCGTTACATTCGACTTCACAATCAAATCTCTTGCACCGAAACCATCAGCAGTTAATTGAGCATTTACCTTTTCCCAGATTGCCGGGGCGCTTTGTTCATTTAGGAGGTCATGTATTCCGAAGAACCGTTGTAACTCTAAATGTGTCCAGTTATACAGAGGATTCCCGATTAGCATCGGTACCGTGATCGCCCATGCGATAAATTTATCGTAATCACTTGCATTACCTGTTATATATTGTTCTGGAACCCCATTCGCTCGCATGGCTCTCCATTTATAATGATCCCCATACAACCAAGCTTCCGTAATGTTCTTAAACTTTTTGTTCTCGTAAATCTCCTGCGGATTTAAATGGCAATGATAGTCGATAATAGGCATTCCTTTAGCGTAATTTTCATACAAATGGACCGCTGTATCCGTGGTCAGTAGAAAATCTTCTCCCATAAACTTTTTCATGACATTCACCATCTCTTTTACATGAATTTGGGTAATCATAATCAATTATGAACCATTAACAACCCATAATGTTAACGTGAACATTTAACAATCATAGTGTATCTTACTTCATCTTCAAATTTCAATACGTTTTTTCGCATATCTTGGAACACCTTGTCTCATACTACTTACATTTCCAATTAGAGGAGGCATTAGTGTGAATAAAAAAATGAATTTACTTATGTTCAGTGGAGATTACGATAAAGCGATGGCTGGCTTAATCCTTGCGAACACAGCAAGAGATATTGATGTCGATGTAACGTTATTTTTTGCTTTTTGGGGACTATTTCTAATCCGAGATCCGGATAAAATGACACTTGAGGATAAGACCATTTATGAAAAACTGATGTCCGTCATCACGCCTAAAGGTCCTGAGTCACTCCCCTTATCCAAAATGAATTTCAGCGGTCTGGGAAAATGGATGCTAGAAGAAATGATGGAGGATCAAGGCGCACCACAGCTTATTCATTTCCTGAAAGGTGCCAGAAAGAAGAACATTAAGTTCTATGCTTGTAAATTGTCCGTGGAGATTATGGGCTTCAAGCCCGAGGAGTTCCTACCGGAAGTTGAAATCATTGATGCTCAAGCTTATTTGAGAGATGCTCTTGAGTCAGATATGCAATTGTTTATTTAAATATTTAAGCATTTCATCAGTGTTACAAATTTATTTTAACTAGGCTTTAACCCACCGCGACATTCAGACATATACTGAAATCAAAATCATGTCAGGTTATGTTGGAGGAATCGTTCGTGCCTAATGTACATCGCAATGACCTAACCGAGGATATCAGTTCACGTTCATTGACACCCTATTTTGAAACATTCCGTAACCATACCATTGGTTCAGACTTCTATTTCGAATCTCCTTACGGTAGGAAGCAAGTCATTTATGCGGATTGGACAGCTAGCGGACGTCTGTATCGCCCTATTGAAAACCATATAGCGGAGTTCTTTGGCCCCTACATGGCTAATACGCATACAGAATCGACTATCACAGGCACTACCATGACTAGAGCCTACAAGGAAGCACGAAACATCATTAAACGGCATGTCCATGCCAACGAACAGGATATTCTTATTAATACGGGTGCAGGGATGACCTCAGCAGTTAACAAGTTACAACGTATTCTAGGACTTAGAATACCTGAGTGGCTTAACAGCCATTATTCCATCTCTGAAGAGAATCGTCCGGTTATTTTTATGAGTCATATGGAGCACCATTCGAATCAGTTATCGTGGTCGGAGACGATCGGAGATGTCGTATGTCTTGAACCAGATAATCACGGACAAGTGGATCCTGAGATATTAGAACAAGCTTTAATCAAATATCGCCATCGCACATGTAAAATAGGTTCTTTTACTGCATGTTCCAATGTAACGGGGATTCAGACACCCTATCATACACTAGCCCGAAAAATGCATGAGCACGGTGGAATCTGTTTCGTTGATTTCTCGGCAAGTGCGCCCTACGTCGATATAGACATGCACCCATCTTCTCCCTGGGAACAACTCGATGGTATCTACTTCTCACCACATAAGTTTCTGGGTGGCCCTGGAAGTAGTGGTGTGCTGATCTTCAACTCACGGCTCTACAACAATCTCATTCCGGATCATCCGGGAGGTGGAGCGGTATCTTGGACGAACGCATGGGGTGGACGTCAGTATTATACAGATAAGGAAGCTCGCGAAGATGGTGGGACCCCTCCCATTCTACAGACCCTTAGGACGGCACTCTGTCTTCAATTAAAAGAACGTATGGGAACTACACAAATAATCCAACGTGAGGGGGAATTTACCTCTATTCTAATGAACGAGTTAACTCAGACCCCAGGGGTATTTGTATTGGAGAATCAAGTGAAGGAACGCCTTGGCATCATCTCTTTTATTGCACATCGCATACATTATAACTTGTTCGTTAAATTACTTAATGATCGCTTTGGAATTCAGGCACGTGGTGGTTGTTCCTGCGCCGGTCCATATGGACATTACTTGTTACAGATTAATGAGAGTACTTCAAAGGCAATTTCAGATCAGCTAGATCAAGGTGATCTAACCAACAAACCGGGATGGGTTCGTTTATCTATTCACCCTACAATGACACATCAAGAAGTTCATACCATTTCGGAAGCAGTTCGTTCTATTCTAACAAATATTGAAATCTGGAAGCACGACTACCACTATGACTCATCTACGAATGACTGGACCCACAAATACGCTTCACATCAAGTAAGTCTAGATGAATTATTCACTTGGTAGAGACTACCCTGGAGATAACAATATGGACAGTAGCACAAAAAGGCGTGATACAATTTTTTGCATTCACACCTTTTTGCTGGTTTTCTATTCTATTTAGAAATTTAAAAAAGTAGATTGAATAAATTCAAGTCTTTATTAAGCTCTGTATAGTCGAATCCTTTGCGATTCATTCGTTCAATTAATGCGGCATAGTCATCTTTTTCATCTAATTCAATACCTACGAGAGCTGGTCCATTTTCTTTATTATGCTTTTTCGTATATTCAAAGTTTGTAATATCATCATCTGGACCTAGTACATCCTCGAGGAATTCACGTAATGCTCCCGCACGTTGTGGAAAATTAATCATGAAATAATGTTTGAGTCCTTCATAAATAAGAGACCGTTCCTTGATCTCCTGCATCCGAGCTATGTCATTATTCCCTCCACTAATGATACAGACTACCGTCTTACCTTCAATCTGTTCCCGATATAAATCCAATGCTGACACGGGTAGTGCTCCCGCTGGTTCTACAACGATAGCATTCTCATTATATAGTTCTAAGATCGTCGTGCATGCTTTGCCTTCAGGTACCTTCACGACATCATCAAGCGTACGTGAACAGATATGGTAGGTCATATCTCCTACCCGCTTCACAGCAGCGCCATCAATGAATTTATCAATCTCGTTCAGTGTCACTACTTCCTTACGTGATAACGCTTCACTCATTGAAGCTGCTCCTAATGGCTCAACTCCAATCATTTTCGTCTGAGGACTAACTGTCTTGATATATGTACCTACTCCCGCTGCTAGTCCACCTCCACCGATCGTCACAAAGATATAGTCAGCAGCAGTATCTAGACTTTCCATCACTTCCATTGCAATCGTTCCATTACCTGCAATAATGCGTGGTTCATCAAATGGGTGAATAAATGTCATACCTTGCTCATCACAGGTCTTCATCGCTTCAGCATAAGCATCATCATACGTATCACCAATCAATACAACCTTAACATTCTCACCGCCGAACCGTCTAACCTGCTTCACTTTTTGGTTAGGTGTCGTACTAGGCATATAAATTTTACCTTGAATCCCTAGTGTTTTACAGGAAAAAGCCACACCTTGAGCATGATTACCTGCACTCGCACAGACGATCCCCTTAGCCAATTCTTCCTCAGTAAGATTGCGAATCATATTATATGCGCCACGGATCTTAAACGACCGTACCACTTGTAGATCCTCACGCTTCAGATAAACGTTACAGTTATATTTAGCGGAAAGTACCGCGTCCCATTGTAAAGGTGTCCGTACAATAACTTCCTTTAATACATGATGTGCTCGTACGATCTCTTCCATCATGACTGGGACCTGCTTCTGTGGGTTAGAGAATGTCTTTGCCTTAGTTGAATCTACTATAGCTGATTTCTTAAGAGATTCTTCCGTGTGATCTGTATTGGTTTCTTCGTTCATACCTGTCATCCTGCTCCTCATTCCAATATCTATGTATACAACTGACATTGTTTAATTTTATTCTACTTAATAACGTACTCTTTTCACGCTTGTTTTTCAACCGTGTCATAGGATGTAATACATGTTATACGACTTATACATGATTAGTTTATATATTATTAAAAGCCCTTCATCTACTATAGATGAAAGGCCTATTTCACTCCGGGTAAATATAATTAACCTAATTAACTAAAGTTCTTCTCGAACCATACTCCAGCTGCATCGACCTCTGTCCGGCTCAATTGGTGACCATTATTCTCCCAATGAATGTCGGTTACAGCTCCAGCACCTATCAACAAGGCTTGAAGATCCTCAGATTCTTGTGCAGGGCACATCTGATCATTCCGTCCTGCTCCAATAAAGACAGGTATACCCGACAAATCAGGTAACACCTTATTGCGTAGTGGAACCATGGGGTGATGCAGTATAGCCCCTTTAAAAGCATCTGCATAATGGAACAGTAGACTTCCAGCAATATTAGCACCATTCGAATATCCTACGGCTACCATGTTACGACGATCTATTCCGTATTTGGCTGCGGCATCATCTAAGAATTGGTACACTTCTTGAGTACGATTGACCAAATCAACTTCATCGAAGACACCTTCGGCTAACCGTCGAAAGAAGCGTGGCATTCCATTCTCGAGGACATTACCACGAATGCTAAGAATAGATGATGTCGGTGATATCATATCTCCAATAGGTAACAAATCTTGTTCATTACCTCCAGTACCATGAAAGAGTACAAGAATAGGTGCGGAAGTGTCACTTCCTTGTTTAAATATATGCTTCAAAAGGTATCCCCCCAAGTCATTTTAATGAATACTAACTCAACAGCGAAATATTATTTTAATATTAAGATTATTAAACTAAGGATAAATGAAAAAAGGTTATATTGCAAGCCAATACATTTCATGATAATCCTTTTTACTCGACGATAGGATGTTGACCTTTTGCCATACCATGGGATTCCTGTTTTGCGTTTATACATTTTTCATTGACATATGCATAAATGGGAGTTACGATTTATACTTTGCGGACTATTTTTTGCACTAATTTCTTCTAGTTATTTTTGATCCAACACACAAAGGCGGGCTTTTCAATGAAAAAGAAAGTGATTGATATTCTTTTTATTATCTTAGGTACCTTTTTCTTCGCACTAGCGGTCAATCTATTTGTTATTCCAAACGAATTTGGCGAAGGTGGCGTTACAGGTTTAACTATTATTTTTTATTACCTTTTCCAATGGTCCCCAGGTCTAGTCAACTTAATTATTAATTCATTCTTACTTATTGCCGGTTATAAATTTCTGGACAAAACAACAACCATTTACACGATTATTGCTGTACTATTTAATTCCCTCTTCCTTCATTTAACTGTGAACTGGAGTATTCCTTCAGATGAACTTATTCTGAATGCTTTGTTCGGCGGTGTCTTTACAGGTGTAGGAATCGGAATGATTATACGTGTGGGGGGTACTACTGCTGGGACTGCTATTCTAGCAAGAATGACCAACAAATATCTGGACTGGAACATAAGTTACTCGTTACTGTTCTTCGACCTCATTGTTGTTTTCTGCTCTTACTTTATTATTGGAGCCGAGAGTCTCATGTATTCGATTGTTATGCTCTATGTCGGTACCAAGGTCATGGACTTCATCATTGAAGGTCTAAACCCTAAAAAGGCTGTTATGATCATTTCGAAAGAACAAGACAGAATTGCTGAGCAAGTAAATAATGTCATGGAACGAGGCGTTACCGTACTATCAGGCCACGGATATTATACAAAGAGCCCTAAAGAAGTCCTTTACATTGTAATCAGCAAACAAGAAGTATCTGCGCTCAAGAAAATCGTTAAAGCTATCGATATCGATGCTTTTGTAACGATCCATGATGTACGTGACGTGTTTGGGGAAGGGTTTGTAGATATTTCGAAATAGGTATGATTGAAAAAACATTATAAAGAATATGCATATAACGTGCGCTACGATGATGGATTGTCCTTACGATCGCTGTTGCCCTCAGATTTCTTGATTATACCGCTATAGCGGATGAAATCCGAGGGCAAAGGCGAACGCTTCCGCTTCTACAGAACAATTCCATCCTCTCCGCTAAATATGCAGATTCGGGGATCAATAGTTTTTCAATTTCGCTATTTGCTCCATGGTATATAAAGAAGGCCTTCCTATTGCCAGGAAGGCTTTTTTAACACAATTAAATCATAAAATGAATTAAAGGCGATTTTTCATTCAGAATCGAATGGAGAATCGCCTTTATTTGTATTGTGCCTTGCATGTGCCATGCAAGGAGACCTTAGGAAGATGCAACATCATATCTTAAATAGCTATCGATAGACTTAGCATAAGAGATCGATGCTTGGAATCAAGGCATACAACGCCTAAATTATTTATATGAGCATTTTGCATAATTCATTTTTCAAGAGAGAGACAAGGTTAGACCTCATACTAATTGAGTTTTTGAGAGAGTGCAGGCGTAAATGGACAGACGGGCAGAATTTTCGGAAGGTTGAAAATTTAAGCGGCGTTTGTGACTCGTTGTCTCGATACAGCCAGCGCAGTAGCAAGAAGCACAATCGCTCGCATTCAAATATTGGTGAGTCGTGACTTTTTGAATGCCCCAAACATGCAATTGGTCTGCGGTTAAATAAGTCTTCATACGAGAATTACAGCGTTCTACACTGGTTCGCTTGTTGTAGAGTTCCTTCCAGCCCCTGCTTTCTCGGTGCGGCATCGCATAGCGACGAAGATCTTGCTGAGTGTCGACCTTGACCACCATCCCATAATTGGAAGTCGAGCAAGCTACCATACCCAAAGGGCACTCGACTTTTCCAGTGGCGTGCGGACAACGGAATTTCAAACGTTCGTTCTCCTGACCCCAATACGTCATCGTAAACCCCATCGAACAGCAAGGTGTTCCTTTGGTTGTCATGCCTGCAGGTGGTTCCTTTTCATTCCCGTGGATTCATTGGAATAATCGCTTGGGCCTTCACATTTCGAGCAGCCTCGTAGTTTTTCAGTTGGTCATAACCCGCGTCTAACATGAAAAATCGGGTCTTGAATCGGTTGACAGTTTGCTTCATGAGTGGGGGGCCCTCGTCCCCATCGTTCACATGTGCGGGTGTAACTTTTAGGGCAATCGGAAGGTCACTCTTGGTATCGACGGCCAGATGCAGTTTGTAGCCAAACCACTTGACTTTATTGCCAAAGGTGTCGAGCTTCACTCCCCAGTTGGCATTGCCTGTAAGTTCGCTTTTACGTTTCGGTTCTTTTTTCTCATAGGCGCGGATCGATCCAGTCGTAACCCACACTGGTAACGGAAACGAAGGTCAAATACGAGTCTGCGTTGCAAATCGGTGAACGTGTCGATGTTCTCCAAAGGGGCAGCGAGCAACGCGCGGAGAATTCCTTCGCGGCAGTGGCCATCCGCTCCTCGGGGTGAAGGATTTCTCAATTTTTTCGCGTAAGGACGAAGGTCGAGTGCACTGAAAAAGATAGGTAGTCGTTCTTTAGAATCGATTTTTTGCAGTTCCTCAAAGGAAAATAGACTTTCTTGGAGAATATACATAGTGACTTCACTCCCTTGGGTTTTCTCGTTTGGTCACTTGAAAACTTCTCCAAGTTGGGGTGAAGTCCTTTTTTATGCTCAAAAATCCTTTGTGCACCAAGGGCTTAGATTAATGCAAAATGCTCAAACAAAAAAGAGACATCTTTTACACAAATAGATTGTGTAAAGGATGCCTTGAACCTAAAATCCATACTTGCAGAAAATGAAGAATACTATGCGTATAGCGAAGAGGACGGAATTGTCCTGAAGAAGCTTTAGCGTTCGCCTTTGCCTGCTGATTTAAACCGCTTCAAGCGTTATATAATCAATAAATCAGCAGGCAACAGCGATCGTAAGGACAATCCGTTATCGTAGTGGGTATCCTACGCAATGTATGGAGGTTTTTATTAATTCCGCTCGTGTTCCCCCGGTATTGCATGACATCATATTCTATCTATTTCTCATATGTCTAACATCTTTACGATTCTCATGAATTAAATAAGTGCCTTCGCCGCTATGTCTGTACGAAGATGTTTACCTTCAAAGTTAATATGTGCTGCTTCACGGTATGCTTTTGCACGTGCCTCAGCGATGTCTGATCCTAAGCCTACGACGCCAAGAATTCGTCCACCGTTTGTGATCCACTCATCAGTCTCATTCTTTACTGTACCTGCATGGAATACGAGCGCATCTTGCACCTCATCTAATCCATTGATCACGATACCCTTTGGATAGGCGGCAGGATAACCTCCTGAAGCCAACACGACACATACCGCTGCCTCATCGCTCCACTCGATCTCAATGTCAGCCAGTGTTCCGTTCACGGCTGCCCACATGATGGCGAGTAAGTCACTTTTTAACCTAGGCAGTACAACTTGTGTCTCTGGATCCCCAAAACGTGCATTGAATTCAATCGTCTTCGGCGTTCCATCGGGTGAAATCATCAGACCTGCGAACAGTACTCCACGAAAAGAACGTCCTTCCGCAACCATCGCTTTAGCCGTAGGTTTGATAATCTTCTCAATGGCTTCTTCAATGATCTCTGAATCGATATGAGGAAGGGGAGAATAGGTTCCCATTCCTCCTGTGTTAGGTCCTTGATCGTTGTCGAATACCTGCTTATGATCTTGAGCTGCGACCATAGGTCGAACCGTCTCACCATCTACGAATGCTAGAATCGACATTTCTTGACCCGCAAGGAATTCCTCAATCACGACATGGCTTCCTGCGTCACCAAATACTTTGTCCACCATGATCTCACGTAATGCCGATTGCGCTTGTTCAATTGAAAAAGCAACCGTAACACCTTTACCTGCTGCGAGACCATCCGCCTTTATAACGATTGGAATTTGCTGATTCTGTAGATATGCCTTTGCATCCTCGTAATGACCGAACTTCTCATAGGCTGCTGTCGGAATATTGTATTTGTGTAGCAAATCTTTCATAAAAGTCTTGCTACCTTCGATAGCTGCTGCATTCTTGCGTGGTCCAAATACCGGAATATGCTTAGCTTCAAAAGCATCTACGATCCCGTCCACTAAAGGATCGTCTGGTCCAATGACAACAAATTCAATCTTCTTCTCGATAGCGAAATTTGTTAATTGATCGAAATCATGAACAGCAATCGGTACACATTCTGCAATCGTGCCAATTCCAGCATTACCTGGAGCGCAGTATATACGTCCAGCTTGAGGGCTCTTGGCTAACGCCCATACGATGGCGTGTTCACGACCTCCACCACCTACGACCAATATGTCCATGTTTGCCTCTCCCTCTTCGTACCCTTTTTCAAGACTCCATTCTTATACGACTCTAGACCATTAACACTATTTGTAAAACGATGATCTAGTGTTTAAAATGACGCGCGCCCGTAAATACCATTGCAATCCCATATTCATTGGCTACTTTAATGGACTCTTCGTCTTTGATCGATCCACCAGGTTGAATAATGGCAGTAATACCTGCTTTAGCCGCCAATTCGACTGTATCTCCCATAGGGAAGAACGCATCAGATGCGAGTACCGAACCTTTTGCCTTATCTCCTGCCTGTTCAATGGCAATCTTCGCGGAACCCACACGATTCATCTGACCTGCACCTACACCCACTGTCATATTATCTGCGGCAAGTACAATCGCATTAGACTTCACATGCTTAACTACTTTCCATCCAAACAACAACTGCTTCAACTCATCCTCTGTTGGTTGACGATCTGTAACCACCTTCAAGTCTGACGCATCCACGGAATGGACGTCACTCTCTTGAACGACCATTCCACCATCGATAGAGGTGAACAAGAACTGACTATTACGTTCTTTCGACGAACCGAATTCACCCATCTTCAATAGACGAATGTTTTTCTTCTTTGTTAGAATCTCAAGGGCTTCTTCTGTGAAGTCTGGTGCTAGAATAATTTCTAAGAAAATCTCTTTAAGTAGTTCTGCTGTATCAGCATCAATCGTGCGATTCGCAGCCACAATTCCACCAAAGATCGAGGTTGGATCAGCGTTGTAAGCTTTTTGATAAGCTTCACATACATTGCTTCCGGTTCCAACACCACAAGGATTCATGTGCTTAACAGCAACGACCGTAGGTTGATCATATTCTTTTACAATCTGAAGGGCTGCATTAGCATCATTGATATTATTATAGGATAACTCTTTACCATGAATCTGCTCTGCTGTCGTCAGCGTACCTTCAGGTGCTAATGGTTTACGATAAAACGCCGCTTTTTGGTGCGGATTCTCACCATAACGTAAGTCTTGTATTTTCTCATAGGTCACTGTCAATCGTTCTGGCAATGGGTCACCTGTTACATTCGATAAATAATCAGAGATAAGGGCATCGTAAGCCGCTGTATGGCGGAACACTTTTGCTGCGAGCCGTTTGCGTGTTTCCAGTGTTGTGTCTCCATCCTTACGGATTTCTTCAAGCACTGTACTATAATCGCTAGAATCTACTACCACACTGACAAAGGCGTGGTTCTTAGCACCTGAACGGAGCATGGTTGGTCCACCGATGTCGATATTCTCAATAGCTTCTTCATATGATACGTCTGGTTTGGTAATGGTTTCTTGAAAAGGATATAGATTTACGACCACTAGATCGATATAGCCAAGATCCAATTCTTTCATTTGTTGTTGGTGTTCCACATTGTCACGTACCGCTAATAACCCACTGTGTACGGCTGGATGTAATGTTTTGACACGACCATCCATAATTTCTGGGAACCCTGTCACTTCTGAAATTCCAATGACTGGCACGCCTTCTTTAGCAAGTAGACTGCTTGTGCCCCCCGTTGATATGATCTCCACACCCAATGCAGACAGCTCGCGGCAAAAATCTACGATTCCCTGTTTATCCGACACGCTGACTAAAGCTCTCTTTATACTCACGAATAGGATCCTCCTTTATATTGACGAAATGTCATGACCTGTCGCACTACACCTGACCATCTGTCATGTTAAAACGATAGCATTCGATTGTTCGAACAATATTTCCCGAGAAATATCGAATTACCTTGCAACACTACTTCCTTGTAGGCGAATCATCGTTATTTGTCCGACAATATTGTAACCTGTCTGTCGTTTACCGTTATACGTCCTTGTGCAAACCATGACACAACCTGAGGAAATAATTGCTGCTCCACAGCATGAATAGATCCAGCAAGAGACTCTGGCGTAGCTTTCGGCTCTATTTCGACACACTGCTGCGCGATAATAGTACCTGTATCCATTCCCCCGTCTACGAAATGTACCGTAGCACCCGTCCATTTCACACCATAGTTAAGGGCTTGCTGAATGGCATCTCTTCCTGGAAAAGAAGGAAGTAATGATGGATGAATGTTAATCAGTCGCCCAGCATACCGATCCACCATCACAGATGTCAACAGACGCATATATCCAGCTAATACGACTAACTCGATATTCAAAGCCTCTAAGCGTTCCACAATTTCTGCTTCATAAGATTCACGAGAAGAATACGACTTCGGTGTAAATAAGTGAACCTCCACGCCGGCATCCTTAGCTCGTTTAACAACTGGAGCGATTGGCTTATCGCACACTAGCAATTCCACCTTCGCGCCACCAAGCAAACCTGCTTTGCCAGCATCCACTAATGTTTGGAAGTTGCTACCTTCTCCGGAAGCAAATACGGCAATTCGGTAATGACTCATTACACGTCAGCCCCTGTAAAGGTAACGATTGATTCACCTTCGCTTACACGACCGATGATATATGCTTCTTCTCCATTCGTTAGCAATATATGGAGCGCTTCAGAGGCATCCTCTTCGCTTACGACAAGTACCATTCCAATGCCCATATTAAAGGTTGTAAACATATCTCGATTCGTAATATCACCTTTGTGCTGCATGAGTTCAAAAATCGGTAGAATTGGCCATGAACCATAGTCAATCTCTACATTCACGTCATCTGGAAGCATACGTGGAATATTCTCAATGAATCCGCCACCTGTAATATGGGCCATCCCTTTGACATTCACTTGTTCAATTAGAGCTAATAATGGTTTCACATAAATTTTCGTTGGGACCAATAATGTGTCCCCTAGTTTACCACCTAATTCTGAGATTTCATCATGCAGACTATAGCCTGCTTGTTCTAGAAGAAGCTTACGAACCAAGGAGAATCCGTTGCTGTGTACACCACTTGAGACAAGCCCGATCACAGTGTCCCCTGGAGCAATCGTAGTCCCATTAATGATGTTTCTTTTATCTACAACACCTACCGTAAATCCAGCAATGTCATACTCACCTTCGGAATACATACCTGGCATCTCAGCAGTCTCTCCGCCCGTTAAAGCACACCCTGCTTGATAACAACCTTCTGCGATTCCAGCTACAATAGCTTCAATCTTTTCGGGAACGACTTTGTCACATGCAAGATAATCAAGGAAAAATAATGGCTCTGCTCCTTGCACGATAATATCATTCACGCACATGGCTACGGCATCAATACCAATGGTGTCATGACGATCCATCGCAAATGCAATTTTAAGCTTTGTCCCTACACCATCCGTACCTGACACTAATACAGGCTCATCGTATTTATCCTTGTTCATGCTGAACAAAGCACCGAATCCTCCGAGATCTGTCATGACTTCTGGACGCATCGTCCGCTTCACGTGTTTCTTCATCCGTTCTACTGCTTCGTTCCCTGCTGCGATATCTACCCCAGCACTTTTGTAGGCCTCAGACACTTGTAAGAACACTCCTTCCATAATTGGCGAGCTATTAAATAAGTATATTAACGTTTAATACCTTGAACCAAGATGTTAACATCCGCAGCCTGCTTTTTCCTCACCACCGAAATCAAGCGTTGTCGGATAGTCATTATTGAAGCATGCGAGACATAGGCCACCATTCGGATCACTTGCGTTGTCTCCACCTACGGCATGAATCAATCCTTCTGGACTTAGAAAAGCTAGCGAATCCGCATTAATCTCACGACAGATTTCTTCCACCGTTTTATCGGAAGCAATAAGTTCTTTACGGTCCGGTGTATCTATCCCGTAATAACATGGATTCTTAAAAGGAGGTGATGTAATTCTTACATGTACCTCCGTCGCGCCTGCTTCTCGCAACAAATTAACGATACGGCGACAAGTTGTTCCTCTAACGATAGAATCATCAATCATAACGACACGTTTACCTTCAACAACACGACGAACAGCACTTAGCTTCATCTTGACCCCTTGTTCGCGCAATTCTTGACTAGGTTGAATAAATGTCCGCCCCGTGTATTTATTCTTGATTAGACCGAGCTCATAAGGAATTCCCGTCTGCTCCGCATATCCAATAGCAGCTGAAATACTAGAATCAGGTACCCCAGTTACAAGATCTGCATCTACGAATGACTCCAGAGCCATTTGACTTCCCATTCGTTTACGTGAAGCATGTAAATTAGAGCCGTTAAGATCACTATCAGGACGAGCGAAGTAAATGTACTCCATTGCACATAATGCTTTACGCTGTGGTTCGGTATAGCGATCTTCTTTTAGCCCATTCTCATCAAGTACCAATAGTTCGCCCGGTTGTATATCTCGTAATAGCTCAGCACCAATGGTCTCAAGTGCACAGGATTCAGAAGAGAATATATATGAAGTGCCTAATCTACCCATTGTGATGGGACGAAGTCCATGAGGATCCGAAGCTACAAGTAACTTATTATTGGTCATGACGAGAAAAGCGTACCCACCAACAATACGCTTCAATGCATCTTTCGCCGCTTCCACGACATCCTTGGAAGAACGTGCGATGAGGTGAGCCACGACCTCTGTATCACTTGTCGTCTGAAATATCGAACCACTCTGTTCTAACTCATGGCGAATTTGTGGAGCGTTAACAATGTTACCGTTCGTCGCAATCGCTAAATCTCCATCACGATACTTGAAGATAAGAGGTTGAGCATTCGCAAGACGACTATCCCCACTAGTAGAATAACGTACATGACCAATAGACATGTTACCTACTAAAGATGCCATTTTTTCCTTATCAAAAACTTCCTTTACAAGTCCCATGCCGCGGTGATAGTTAAATTCCTTCCCATCAGCTACACACATCCCACAGCTCTCTTCTCCACGGTGCTGTAATGCATGTAATCCATAATAAGAAAGCGATGCGGCCTCGGAATGACCGAACACTCCGAAGACCCCACATTCCTCTTTTAACGTATCAAAAATATCGTCCTTACCCGTACCTTCGTTATAGAAATCTCCTGTCCAGAGTGGATGAGATTGGGATTTACGGGACGCTAACTTTGCAGATGTTATTTCATGAGACACGGGATCGCATCCTTCCACACCTGCTTCAAGGCTTCCACAGATTGATTCAGTGCATTCTTTCCGTTGATATCAATAGCCAGATTGCTTCCTTCGACCGTACCGATCTTCACTATAGGAACACCATGTCCTTCAATATAAGCCTTTAATTGCTCTGCCTTATCTGGCGAAGCAGATAGTAGAATTCGTGATTGGCTCTCACTAAATAATGCAACGTCGCTACGAAGTTCTGTGTCGATAGTCACTTGAGCACCTAAATGTCCACTTATACAAGACTCAGCAATGGCTACGGCAAGCCCACCTTCAGATAAGTCATGTGCCGATTGAACAAGCCCGCTTTGAATTGCTCCAAGTACAGATGATAGTAATTTCTGCTCTACTTGAAGATCAAGTACTGGAGGACGTCCTTCCGCAACACCATGTAATATTGTCTGGAATTCACTACCCCCAAGTTCAGCGAAAGTATCACCGAGTAGCAAGATCGTGTCTCCTTCTTTCTTGAAGCCCTGCGTCGTAATATGATCAATATCATGGACTAGACCCACCATACCTACAACAGGTGTAGGATAGATCGAGCCATTAGCATTCTCATTATACAGACTAACATTTCCACCAATAACCGGTGTGTTCAGTTCGCGACAAGCTTCTGCCATACCATCCACAGCCCGCTCCATCTGCCAGAAGATCTCTGACTTCTCGGGATTCCCAAAGTTCAAGTTATCTGTAATCGCAAGTGGCTCTGCTCCACTACACACAATATTTCTTGCCGCTTCACTGACCGCGATCTTGCCACCCACTTCAGGATCAAGATATACATATCGTCCATTACAGTCCGTTGTCATTGCTAGACCCTTACGTGTACCACGGATCGTTACGACTGCCGCATCAGACCCTGGACGAACTGCTGTACTGGTACGAACCATATAATCGTATTGGTCATATACCCATGCTTTACTCGCCACACTTGGAGAGGCTAGAATCTGGCTCAAAGCTCCTTCAAGGTCTGTTACTTCGTCATAACGAAGTGTATCAATCTGATCACTATTCACATAATAAGCTGGAACTGAAGAAGGTTTATCATACACTGGACATTCATCCACTAGTGCATTGACTGGCATATCGCCTACGACTTCTCCGTGATGTAACAACTTCAACCGTCCATCGTCCGTTACTTTACCCACCTTGGCGCAGATCACACCCCAACGATCAAATATCTCTTGGGCTTGGGCTTCATCCTTCGGTTCAACAACAAATAACATGCGTTCTTGCGATTCGGACAACATCATTTCGTAAGGAGACATGCCATCTTCACGTTGAGGAACTTGATCCAAATACAGTTCTAGTCCGTTACCCGCTTTACTCGCCATCTCAGCACTTGAACAAGTCAATCCAGCCGCTCCCATATCCTGAATACCAAGAACGATGCCGCTGTCGATCAATTCTAGGCAAGATTCCATCACTAACTTCTCCATGAATGGATCACCTACTTGTACTGCGGTACGGTTCGCTTCAGACTCTTCACTAAGTTCAATCGATGCGAATGTAGCTCCGTGGATGCCATCGCGGCCGGTTGGCGGTCCAACGTAGAACACTGGGTTTCCTACACCTTTAGCGACACCACGCTGGATTTTGTCATGGTCAATGAGTCCAACACACATCGCATTAACGAGTGGATTGCCTTCATAGCTTTCATCAAATACCACTTCGCCACCAACGGTTGGAATTCCAATACAGTTACCGTAACCAGCAATACCTGATACAACATGCTCGAACAAATATTTCACACGATCACTTTCGAGTTTACCGAAACGAAGAGAGTTCAAGGTTGCTATAGGTCTTGCACCCATCGAGAAGATATCGCGGATAATTCCACCGACACCCGTTGCTGCTCCTTGAAAAGGTTCCACTGCTGAAGGGTGATTATGACTTTCAATTTTGAATACAACCGCTTGGTTATCACCAATATCTACGATCCCTGCACCTTCACCAGGGCCCATTAGGACACGAGGACCACTCGTAGGAAAACGACGTAGTAACGGTTTCGAATTCTTATAGGCACAATGCTCAGACCACATGACACTGAACACACCGATTTCCGTATAGTTAGGTTTGCGACCCATAAATCCACAGATCAACTCATATTCGCTCTCCGATACGCCCATCTGCTGATATATGTGTTGCTCCGCAATTTGTTCTGCGGTCGGTTCCTTAGCGGATACTTGCTGCGTCATGTGAATCCCTCCAGGACTTCAATATAGATGTGAACATACGTTTACCATCTTCTGAACCTAATAGTGTATCTACTGCGCGCTCTGGATGCGGCATCATCCCAATCACATTCCCACGTTCGTTACAAATCCCTGCAATATCTGCGACTGATCCATTAGGATTATCGCCATATGTGAACACGATCTGATGATTTTGTTTTAACTGTTCAAGTGTCTCTTCATCACAATAATAATTCCCTTCACCATGAGCGATTGGAATCGTTATTTCTTCGTTCTTGCTATATTCACTTGTAAATGGTGTCTCGTTGTTAACTACCTTCAGTACCGTATCGTGACAACGGAATTTCATCGATTCGTTACGGCGAAGCGCGCCAGGCAGCAATCCCGCTTCAGTCAAAATCTGAAAACCATTACAAATTCCTAATATGAACTTCCCTTGTTCCGCAGCCTTAGCAACCTCTGCCATTACGGGTGCAAAACGTGAAATCGCTCCGCAACGTAAATAGTCACCATAGGAGAATCCACCGGGAACCAGAATACAATCATAAGCAGAAAGGTCTGTTGCAGTATGCCATACGTAATCAACAGACTCTCCGACAGTATCTTCTACTGCTTTATAGCAGTCTATATCACAATTGGAACCTGGAAAAACTAAGACAGCAAATTTCATAGATTAGCCCTCCAATTCATAACGGTAATCCTCGACTACCGTATTAGCTAGAAGCTTCTCACACATCGCTTTCAATCGTTCTTCCGCTTCGGCACGATCATCCGTATCCAAATTCAACTCCATGTATTTTCCAATTCGAAGACTTTCAACTTCTTGGAAGCCAATCGAATGAAGTGCTCCCTGAACGGCGACCCCTTGGGGATCCAATACGCTTTTCTTGATAGTGACGTAGACTGTTGCTTTAATCATGATTCAAAGTTCCTCCTCAGAATGGGTAAATAAACTTAGATTATTATGATTTCGTCAATCGGTTAAAAATGTTCAAATAACGTCGTGTAGTCTCTTCTACCACTTCTCTTGGAAGTGGATCTGGACTACTATTCTTATCCCATGAGGATGATGCTAGATATGAACGGACAGGCTCTTTGTCCATACTATCAATCTCGATATCTAGCTCATATTTCTCTTCCGCCCAGAACCGAGAAGAATCCGGCGTGAATATTTCATCAATGAGGATAACCTCACCATCCAACAATCCAAATTCAAACTTACAATCTGCTAGAATAATGCCTCGCTTAGCACAATAGTCACGGGCGAAACTGTATAGCTTCAGGCTCCGTTCCTGTAATTCTAATGCGATCTCTTCTCCTACCAATTCCTTCATTGTATCCAACGAGATATCCTCATCATGACCTACATCATTCTTCGCTGCTGGAGTGAAGATCGGCTGTTCAAAAGCTTGATTCTTACGCATTCCTTCAGGAAGCCTAATCCCGTTAACTTCTCCGGTCTCTTGATACTGCCTCCATCCACCACCCGTAATATATCCACGTACGACGCATTCAATATCAATACGCTCCGCTTTACGAACTACCATGATTCGATCCTTCAGCTGTTCCTTATCCTTGATTAACTCTCCAAGTTGCTCAACATCCGTATGAACAACATGATTCTTCATGAGTTCAGCAGTCTGTTGGAACCAGAACGCACTTAACTGATTTAGTACATTTCCTTTGTCAGGTACCGGGGGCTCCAGTACATAATCGAAGGCAGAGATTCGATCTGTCACAACGATTAGGACCTGTTCCCCCAGATCATAAAGCTCCCGAACCTTTCCTTTATACAACAGTGGTGCGTCAACAAGTTCCACGGCAGTAGATACAGCTGTTGATGTCATGGCCTCGCCCTCCCTCACGGTATATTGCTTTTATCTATATGTTCGCTTTTAAACTAAACCTAGTTTTGTAAAAATAGTATCGACATGCTTCAAATGCCAGCTTGGGTTAAATGCATCTTCTATCTCAGTAGCGCTAAGAATTTCAGTAATCTCAGGTGTTGATTCAATAATGTCTCGGAATTGGCGTTGTTCTTCCCAAGCCTGCATCGCACGAGGTTGCACCGTATCATACGCTTGTTCACGGCTGAGGCCTTTATCGATCAACTTCGTCATCACGCGGCCTGAGAAAGGAACTCCAAAGGTACGAGCCATATTATTTTTCATATTCTCAGGGAATACCGTCAAGTTCTTCACAATATTACCGAAACGATTCAGCATATAATTTAGAAGCATTGTCGCATCAGGTAGGATAATACGTTCTACAGAAGAATGGGAAATATCCCGTTCATGCCATAACGTTACATCTTCGTAAGCCGTCACCATATGTCCACGAATGACACGGGAGAGACCGGAGATATTCTCACAACCTATCGGATTACGCTTATGCGGCATAGCTGAGGAACCCTTTTGACCTTTAGCGAAAGCCTCTTCAACCTCACGAACCTCACTCTTTTGTAATGCACGAATCTCTGTAGCGAATTTATCTAATGATGTAGCAATCAAAGCTAGAGTAGCCATATACTCCGCATGACGATCACGTTGTAAGGTTTGCGTTGAGATCGGCGCTGCTGTCGTACCTAACTTGTGGCATACAAACTCTTCTACAAAAGGATCAATATTCGCGTATGTTCCAACAGCCCCTGACATTTTACCGAACTGTACACCATTCGCCGCATGACGGAAACGCTCTAAGTTACGTTTCATTTCTTCATGCCATAAAGCCATCTTCAGTCCAAATGTCGTTGGTTCAGCATGAACACCATGGGTACGACCCATCATCGGTGTATCTTTATACGCAATGGCTTTATCTTTCAGAATTTCGATGAAATTAAGAATATCCTTCTCCAGAATACGATTAGCTTGTAACAATACATATCCGAGTGCAGTATCCACGACATCCGTAGAGGTTAACCCGTAATGAACCCATTTGCGTTCTTCTCCAAGGCTTTCTGACACGGCGCGAGTAAATGCGATAACATCATGGCGCGTTTCTAGTTCAATCTCATTAATTCGAGCGATATCAAACTTCGCATTCTGACGAATGAGTACAGTATCTTCCTTCGGAATAACACCCAACTCGGCCCATGCCTCACATGCACAAAGTTCAACTTCTAACCAAGAATTAAATTTATTCTCTTCAGTCCAAATGGCCCGCATTTCTGGTCTACTATAACGTTCTATCATAATTTTACTTCCTCCAAATATTAGTCTGTTCTATCCAATCCAGCCCATCCTGCACATCCTTGCACAGTAAATTAATATGGCCCATTTTGCGATTGTTCTTACTATCAGTCTTACCATATAAGTGAAGTTTAGGTACAATCCCTAACTCCGTTGCTACCTTATCTCGTACTCCCATTCTCTCGATAACCGAATCCAGATGTTGGCCCAGCACATTAACCATGACTACGGGACTTAATAACGTTGTATCTTCTAAAGGTAGATTACACACAGCCCGTACATGTTGCTCGAACTGAGATGTCGAACAAGCTTCCATTGTGTAATGCCCTGAATTATGGGGACGTGGAGCTAATTCATTCACATACAACTGATCATCCTCGGTGACGAACATTTCAACAGCTAGGAGTCCCACAACATTCAATTTCGCTACCAGTGTCTCGGCCAGTCGTCTTGCTTCTCTCTGTACTTGTGCACTTACCCGCGCTGGTACAATGGATATATACAATATATTGTCCATATGAATATTCTCCGATATGGGGAAACTTTTCACATCGCCACTAGGATTACGTGCAGCTATAACAGATATTTCACAAGCGAAAGGAATGAATTGCTCTAGCACCAGTTCTCTTCCAAAAGCTGCAAGCTCGGCATAAGCGCTAGTCAATTGATCTTCACTTCGAATGACCACTTGACCTTTCCCATCATAGCCACCTGTAGCAGTCTTCAATACCGAAGGGTAACCAAGTTCCTTCATCGCTTGTTCCAGACTATCCAATCCTTCGATTACACGATAAGGTGCGACAGGAATTCCAGCCGCTTCAATCGCTAACTTCTCGCGCAAACGATGTTGTGTCGTATAGAGCAGAGCACTTCCTTGGGGGACATAAGATTCTTTCATAAGCATAGCCGCTACACCCACATCGACGTTCTCGAACTCATATGTGATGACATCCGATACCTTTGCTAGTTCATGTGCTGCAACTACATCGTCATATTCCGCTATAATCTGCTGAGCAACAGGACTACTTGGTGATTGGGCAGTTGGATCAAGTGTAACAAACTGATAACCCATTGCCGTACCGGCAAGTGAGATCATTCTTCCTAATTGTCCTCCACCTAGAATACCAATCGTACTTCCTGGTAGCAACGTCCTAAAGGTTTGCTCCCTATCAGCTTCCGTTAACTTATGGCTCATAGATCATCACTACTTTCAAGCACTTCATCCCGAATAGTATCTCTACGCTTTTGGACTCTCTCTTGAACCTCCGGATTGAAGGCTCCAATGATTTGGGCTGCAAGCAATCCCGCATTAGTTGCTCCTGCTTTACCAATCGCTACAGTCGCTACGGGTACACCACCAGGCATTTGCACAATGGATAGTAAAGAATCTAGTCCATTTAACGCCTTCGATTGAACGGGGACACCAATTACAGGGAGAATTGTCTTCGCAGCTACCATACCTGGTAGATGTGCAGCACCCCCTGCTCCAGCAATAATAACTCGAATTCCTCGTCCTGCAGCTTCTTCTGCAAAGGTGAACATTAGATCAGGTGTACGATGTGCTGATACTACGCTTTTCTCATACGGAATATGAAGTTCTTCTAGCATCTGGCAAGCGAACTGCATCGTCTCCCAATCCGATTTGCTACCCATAATCACAGCAACCTCTGGCAACATGCTCCAACCCACTTTCATTTCTTGTATTCATATTTATAATAAAGAACTTACCATTAGTAACTTAGGAAGATCAAAAAAGTCCGGAACCCCATGGACATGACTGATCGGGACGCCGGACATCGGAAGGAATACGCCATGCCTTTGTCATCCCCTCCATTAATTACAAGAGTACATCCCGACAATGGTAACCGAAACCCGCCATATCCTTTGTGCAGCTTCAGTAGTATTCCCTCGTAGTCCGAACATTTACGGTGTTCAGGTAGAGACTTCCGGGCCCTATTCCCAGATTTATACGAGATATCTAAATGAGTTATATATCCAATTATTATTTCTTAAATCACTTGCTTAGTTTAACAATCTCTATCACCCTATGTCAACTCAAACACGAACATTTATATAAAAGTAAAAATTATTGTTCGCTTTTACCCGCTAATTAAACCAAATAAAGCCAGCACAACCTATAAATACAGGTCTGCTGGCTTTGTCTAATTCATACCATTTATTTTACAACAAGTACTGGAATACGAGCGTGCTGTACGACATTATGGCTAACACTACCGAGAACAAATTCACGAATGCCTCCGAGGCCACGACTACCGATAATAATCACTTCAGAATTCTTCTTCTTCGAGTATTCAAGAATGGTTTCCGCAGGTGCACCTTGAATAAGTTCCACCGTTCCTGCTACTCCTGCTTCTTCAAGACGCCTCTTAGCTTCCGCTATGGTTTGTTCAGCCAAATCATAGTATTCTTCGTTCACAGATGCAGGAATGGGTGCATAGGCTTCACCAAAATAAGCGCGTGGAAAACCAAATACATGAATAATCGAAATCATCGCATTAGGCGTTACTCTTGACATCGAAATGGCATGATCCAGAGCCTTATTGGATGCTTTAGAACCATCATAAGCTACTAAAATTTTTGAATATAACATGTGCTACACCTCTTTCTCAAGTATCTAGCTTAAAAAATACCCATACAACACGGCGTTAATAAATAGTAGAATCGGAATACCTAAACGGAAACTTACATGTCTTGTCTTATGCCGTTTACGATACATCGCAATAATAACACCCAATGAACCGCCAATAGCAGCTAATAGAAACAGTGTTTTCTCCGGTACTCGGTCACGCCTCTTCTGAGCCCGTTTCTTGTCTTCAGACATGACCAGATAACCCACCATGTTAATCACTATAAACCAAATCCATAGTGCATTACTCATCTGCTACATGTCCTCCTCGTCAACAGATTTTTACTAAACTACTCTTCTATTATAAATCTATCCCGTGCAGGAAACAATGAGATCCACTGTTCGATTTTCTATTTAAATCCAATTATTACTTATTCTTTTGCTCCAGTGCAGCTTTCAGCAATTCACCAAGGTTCGATCCCACCGTTTCTTGCTGTGTGTACTTCTCTACCAACTTTCGTTCTTCCCGTTTATTGATATGTTTATGATCTTGGTTAAGCGTCTCCGTTATGCCACAGGTCAGGCATTGCACATACAGTCCAGCCTTTCCTTCTTTCATTTCCATTTTCTTATGACACTGCGGGCAGCGGCGGTTCGACACTCTTTTCTCTGCAGAACGACGATAGCCACAATCTTCTTTCGGACAGATCAGCAGTGTACCTCGTTTATTCTTTTTCTCAAGAAGTCGTGTATTACATTCTGGGCAATGGCTATTAGACACATTATGTGGCTTGTATTCAACGGAACTTCCTTTGACACCTGCTACCAGTTCTTTTGACATACTACGAATTCCTTTTAAAAATAAATCTGGACTTCCCTGACCACGGGCAATCTTCTCAAGCTCCGATTCCCATTTCGCTGTCAGTTCTGGCGTTCGTAATTGTGGGGACACTAATTCAATCAATTGCTTTCCTTTACCTGTAGGGTGCAGTATATTCCCCTTCCGCTCAATCGTATCCGATGACACCAGTTTCTCAATAATGTCAGCACGTGTAGCCGGGGTTCCTAGCCCGTGTTTCTCCATTTGAGAAAGAAGTAAAGCTTCTGTATATCGTTTCGGTGGTAATGTACGACCAGGCCGAACGGCACAACGCTGTATTCTTACGGAATCTCCAACTCGCAGTTCAGGCAATACAGATCGATTGTCCTGTTGATCGAATTGATCATCTTCATCCGTATCATTAGCTACCTCTCCGCCATATACTTCTCGCCAGCCGATATCTTTAACGGTCGTTCCCTTCGTATGAAGGAACTCATTCTCCACCTTCACAGAGACAACAACATCATCGTAACGTGCAGGAGGATAGAATAGACTTATAAAGCGACGAACAATGAGATCATATAGCTTCCGTTCCTCTGTATTAAGTAAGTTTAATAATACTGTTTCTTCTGTAGGGATAATGGCATGATGGTCACTTACCTTACTATCGTCTACAATTCGTTTCGTGATATTTAAGTTTTTGCGTAGCAATGGTCGAGCTAACGATGCATATGGACCGACCGCCACGCTCTCTAAGCGTTCCTTGAAAGTTTCCGTCATATCTGATGTTAAATAACGACTATCCGTTCGTGGATAAGTGACCAGTTTATACTGTTCATAGAGCCGTTGAAGTAGATTAGATGTCTGCTTCGCTGAGAATCCATAGCGTTTATTAGCATCACGCTGAAGCTCAGTCAGATCATAGGCAAGTGGATGGGGTTCTACCTTTTCAGATTTCTTAACCTTATCTATACTGCCTGTTTTTCCTTGTAACTTTTTCTGTAAAGCTTCTGCTTGCGTGCGGTCAAACATTCGCGCATCTCCATTATTCGCTCTCCATGTTGCGGTAAAGGAGCCCATATCAGCCGAAAGTGTATCATACTCTTCTGAACGAAAATGGATAATCTCCTTCTCACGATCCATAATCATCCCAAGGGAAGGCGTCTGTACTCTCCCTGCTGACAATTGGGCATTAAATTTACAAGTCAAAGCACGAGTAACATTTAGCCCGATCATCCAATCCGCCTCAGCTCTACAGCGAGCAGATTCATATAGTCGATCGAACTGACGTCCTGGCTTCAGTGTCGCAAAACCTTCCTTAATCGCTTTATCTGTCTGGGAAGAAATCCATAAACGTTGAAATGGCTTATTCCACTTAATCATATTCATAATCCAACGCGCTAACAATTCCCCTTCACGTGCTGCATCTGTCGCAATAATTAGATCACTAATATCCTGTCGTTTGGCCTGTTGTTGAACAACCTTGAATTGCTGACTTGTCTCCCTCAAAACTTTCAACTTCATCGATTCTGGAAGAATAGGGAGATCCTCTAAATTCCATGCTGCGAATTTACGATCATAATCTTCTGGTTCAGCCAACCCCACAAGATGTCCTAACGCCCAAGTCACAATATATTTAGGGCCTTCGAAATATCCCTTATGTTTCTCCCTGCTTCCCATTACTCGTGCGATTTCACGTGCAACTGAGGGTTTCTCTGCTAATATTAAAGATTTCATATTTCGCCTCTTTCTTGTACCATTTAAAGGTTTATCAAATCCAATTATACTTAGCTCGACAATATGTCTAAGTATAACATTGATACCGTTCACGCTAAAACTTAAAAAACCTAATACGGATTCGTATTAGGCCTTGACCACCTTTTCAAAAAGAATTACAGCACTACACCAGTTACGACAACTTCAAGTTTACGATTCCGTCTTAGGAATGCCATTTAAACTTGCTGGATAATCCCTAGATTTCTCAGGGGAAAGTGTCGTTGATTTTTGTTTTAGACTTCCTTTATTTCGTTGAATGTTGGATTTCACCGACTTAGGATCTGGCATGTTATCACCTCACAAATATCATTCCTCTAAATGTCGTTGTTATTCCCTTTCTCAACATATCGTCCCGCTTTGAGTACAGCTAATTCTTTGAAACGAAGAGCTAACTCCTGATGTCCTTCTGTCAGCTTAGCTCCACCGATCGGAATGCCGTGTCCCGTTTATGGCCCTCCACTATTCGACAACCTGTAGCCCAGCATCGTAATAACGCGTCCCATCCGGTGATTGCCCTCTAAAATAAATCATTCCATCTATAAGATCAGAGCGTAGAACATGAATAACTTCCCCCATCTGCACCTCATGATGATATGTAATCCGGAATCCTCGTATGGACAGCCGATTTAGCTCATTCACTGATAAAGCATCCATACACAAGTCTGCATAACGCGCATTGTTTAAATGCCCATTACTATCAATACCGCTATAACGAACCGTCATCGTGTATGACTCGTATAGCTCGACATCTTCTGAGATATTCATCTTGTCCGGAACGGGCCCCACAGAATCCTCAAGATTAGAATTTATAGAAAAGGGATACGCTGACGGTCTAAGCACCTTACGTTTCTTAATATCAACAAGAGCCCACAACGTGCGTGTTTTGGCTATTTCTTGATTGTCCTCATCCTTTATTCGAAAATCTCTTAACCACAAAGGACCTTTAGTCCCTTTATTCCATGTCGTAATTTTTAAATTTTCATTGAAAATAGGCATCCGTTCGCATTCTAAATCAATCGTTGTGAGCATCCATCCCATATTGTGAGCGATCATTTGGTCACGTGTTCCACCCATATGTTCTACATCACCATCCGCACCACGCTGCATCAAACTCAACAAATTAGATAACCGACAATTCGCTTTATAATCAATTTCATTAGAATAAATTAAGTGTTCTTCTGTCCAAGTATGTCCCATGTGTTTATTTCTCTCCTATATCTTATAATCTTGCCTCAGTATGTTGTTCATTGTGCCCCATCCAATAAAAGGCTAGCCCACTTGCACACAAAGCAACCATACCCGCAAGTCTAAATCCCCCATCTAAACCCCAAATTGAACTTACTCCACCTGCAACAAAAGGTCCAACAAACATCCCTATAGCATATACAGCTTGATAGAACCCCATAGCGGTCGCCCGTTTAGAATAATCAATGGTAGCTACAGACTTACCTAGCAATAGAGGGAAAATCAAACCTTGAGCAAATCCATTAAATATCTGCGTTATACATAACCACATAAAGCTATCCGCCATAGGTATACACCACGAGAACAGTGCACTTCCAACAAAACCTACAACTAAAGTAGTCCTTTCACCAAAACGAGTCATAAAGAATTTTCCCGCAACAAGCGTAGCTACAGCGTGCGGTACCATGAACGACAATGTTAACCAAGCCAAATCATTCTTGCTAGCTCCAAGAGCTAGTGCCTGGTTGGGTGTATAGCCAAACATCGTAATAAACAATACACAATGCGCCAGTATAGATAGAAAAGAAACCTTAAATAACATCGAGTCTTTCATAATTGGAATTAAATCTTTCAGAGACATAGGCACACGTGTTACATCTTCTTGTACTTCATTGAGGAAAAAGGAAAGCACTAACGCAATTCCTGCTACCACACCACCAAGTGCAAAGGGAAGCTTCCAGCTAAATGTTTCTACTAGATACCCACTAATCATCATACTGGAGAGTTGTGCAATCACCGTTGTGAATTGCATCATACTCATCGCCTTGGTTACTTCTTCTTTAGGATACAACGTAGAGAACCCCACAGTAAATACAACCCAAGTAGAAGCTGCAACTCCTGCGACTGCTCTAGCTGCCAGAGTCCAACCCAATTGATTCGTTAAGGCAAAACCCAAACAACTTACCCCACTCGCTATAATACCTAGCATGATAAAGGGTTTACGTCTCTTCATATAATCTGAACCAATGCCCAAAGGTAACCTACAAATAATCTGCACTAGACCATACACCCCTAAGATCATTCCTAACAGCGTATAGGATGCTCCCAAATGCTCAATATAAGGCGAAAGAATAGGTACATATATGTAAGCCGAGAACCAATACAAGAAGACGATTAATATAAATAAATACCGCTGCTTTCTATTACCCTTAGATAACCCTATATCCGTCATACACTCTCTCACCTGCCTTAATAAGATGCCAACGTTCTATATTAATCATACTTCTCTTCGTTAAAAGTTACATCTATTTCTTAAAATCGGAACAAGGTTAATGAAAACATAAAAAAACCACCATTGATTGAAATCAATAGTGGTTCTTGTGCTTGGCGGCGTCCTACTCTCCCAGGACCCTGCGGTCCAAGTACCATCGGCGCTGGAGGACTTAACGGTCGTGTTCGGGATGGGTACGTGTGGAACCCCTCCGCTATCGCCACCAAACGGGATTTTTGTGTTACTTGTCTACTTTGTTCATACTTCAACAAAATATCCTACCTTATAAAAGGTATGCAACATAAAATCAGTACAAGGTTTAATCCTTGAAAACTAGATACGAATGAATTTGCAGTTCGAAACTTTCATTGCTTCTGAAGCCTAAACTTCAGAATATTAGGATAAGCCCTCGACCGATTAGTATTGGTCAGCTCCATGCATTGCTGCACTTCCACCTCCAACCTATCTACCTCGTCGTCTTCAAGGGGTCTTA